>JAGHBS010000108.1 GCA_021160865.1 Planctomycetota bacterium
GTACGCATACCTTCCGCGCAAGTCGGACAATCCCTGAGGCAGAAAAACTCGGTAAGCGCTTTGCCGATGCTGTTCTCGATATCCTTGAACACATCGATGTAACCGGCTGGGTGCCAATTGCCTGCAAGAACAGGACTATTTCGTTGCCTCGCAAAGAACCCGACGATTCGGAACTCCCCTTTCCACCGCTCAGCGACGATGGAAAAGGCATCCGTGACGAAATCCAGGCAATAGCACTGAACAATGCCGTCATCATCAGCGTCGGCTCGATGGAAGCGTATATGGATATTGGTCTATCCATCAAGGAAGATTCGCCGTTTAAGCATACCTTTGTGGCTGCATATTCGAATGGACCATCATTAGGCTATCTCCCTTCGTCGCACGCCTACGAGGTAAAGGACCCCGATGCCGCCGGGCCCGGTTCGACGCACTTTTCACCAGAAGCCCCGAAAGTACTCGTTGAGCAAAGTCTAACACTCCTGCGGGAAGTAAAAGAGCAAATGGAATCTAAAGAGAAGTAAATCCGTTTAATTGAGATTGATTTTATCGCTTGAAATTGTAAAGGAGCATGGAGATGGCAGAGACTCAAACGCGCCCGCATAGGGTTGAAGAGCATTATGGTATGCCGGTATTCGTCGAGTTGAGAGAACTGCCCGAGTTGCCGGATCGACCATCGGAAGTTGCGGATAAAAACGTTCCCAAAGGTAAATACCTCCGTGCCGGGGCAGCAAAAGTGGACGTAACCCCCACTGACCTTTCAAATGTGAAAAGTCTCGGCGGCTTCCTTAAACTACCCCCCACTGGCGTGCATGATCGTCTCTTCACCCGTGTAGTTATCCTCGATAATGGCGATGATAAAATTGCCATCGTCAGCTGGGATAGGATAAACAGCGCAAGCTGGGAAGAAATTGAAACAGTTCGCAAAGGCATCCACGACCGCACGGGCATTGCCGAAGATCACATCCTCATAAACTGCACGCACACCCACGCTGGCTGTGAATCGAACTTTGCCGAAGCTGCCATTGAAGCCGCTACCAAGGCATGGGAGAACATGAAAGATGCACGCATTGGCATCGGCTCGAAGATGATCTACGGCATCGGTTCGAACAGAAGACTTCCGGATGGCACGGGGCTGTGGGGAGCAAATCAGCCACATCCCGAAGCCGTTATGGATAACGAGTGCGGTGTAATTCGCATTGAAGATTATGATAGAAACATCATCGCTGTTATCTCCAATTATTCAAGCCATCCATCCGTTATTGCAGGAGATAACTCCCTTATAAGCGGTGATTATGCCGGTATCGGCACGCAGGAGATAGAAAATCGCCTCAGCGACGATGCCGTTGCAATGTTCCTGCAAGGCTGTGCCGGTGATACCGGAACCCACACCTTCCGCGATAGTAGGACGATCCCCGAGGCAGAGAAACTCGGCAAGCGATTCGCCGATGCCATTCTGGACATCCTCGAACACATAGACGTCGTTTCGTGGGTACCCATAGCCGCCAAAAACAAGATAATCGAACTGCCAGCAAAGAAGTATGATCCGGACAAGCCAACCGTCCCGCCCATCACGCCTGAGACCAAGTCCATCAGGGATGAAATCCAAGCTATTGTTATCAACGACGCCGTCATCGCTGCTTTGGGTTCAATGGAACCATACGTTGAACTGGGCTTAATGATTAAAGATAAAAGTCCCTTCAAGCACACCTTTACGCTTGGCTACTCCAATGGTCCCTGGCTGGGATACTTACCGTCGCCGCACGGCTTTGCTATAAAAGACCCCGATGCTGAAGGTGAGGCACGGACACATTTTTCTGCTGAGGCACCTGAGTTCCTGGTGAACGAGGTTCTAAAACTTATCCAGGAAGTTAAACAGAGTTTGCCCGTTTAGTTTCCTTGCGGTGATGCGGGCGGAAAATCAGGCGGATAGGGATTTCCTGGAAAGGCAACCGTTGTCGGAGTTGTTCGATAACGTGCCGACGGAAGGGCTCGTCGAGGGCTTCAGGGTCGTTAACAAAGGCTGATATGGTCGGTGGGCAAGTGTCTATCTGAGTAGCGTAATAAACCTTCACGGGTTTACCAGTTCGTTTCGAGCGAGGCGGATTGACTGAAAATATCTCCTCGAAAATTCTGTTTATTTCAGCAGTGGATACCCTTTGTCCTGCTTGCTCGAATAATTCCATCGCCAGGTTAATCGTTTCACGCACGCCTCCACCGCTAATTGCCGTCGTGAAGACGATCGGGGCGTAATCAAGCCAGGGCATAATCTTGGTAAGGTAATTACCGTAATCATCCTGCGATGCCTTATCGGCAGCAAGGTCCCACTTATTTACGATAAGCACGATGGGCTTGAAAAGTTCCGCAACATATCCAGCGAGTTGTTTTTCCACCCTTCCGACCGGCACGGTAGCATCGACCATCAACCCTACCACGTCAGCCCGTCTGATGCTTCGAAGCGCGCGATGCCGGCTATAGAACTCAATATCATCAGCAATCTTACTCCTCTTGCGGACACCGGCCGTATCGATGGCTAAAAACACCTTTCCATCCATTTCGAATCGCACATCGATGCTATCACGGGTGGTACCAGGGATCTCCGAGACAATAACACGTTCCTCCCCTGCCAGTGCATTGATGAAGGTACTTTTGCCAACGTTTCGTTTCCCGACGATTGCAAGTTTCATGACAGGTTCATCGACCTGACCAGCCACTTGCCCAACCCGCTCGGAGATAATATCGATTAGATGCTCTATCCCGAGCCGATGTGCCGCAGAGACAGCCACAGGTTCACCGAACCCCAGACGTGCAAATTCGCCCATTTCGGTAAGCGTCCGCGGTGAATCGACCTTGTTAGCCACCAATATGACCGGCTTACCTGACCGCCGAAGCCGTTCAGCCACCGACTTATCAAGCGGGGTAATCCCCTCACGAGCATCCACGATGAACAATATCAACGAGGCAGAACAAAGGGCATACTCAATCTGTCCGGCAACATGTTCAGCAAGGTCATCGGTATCAGCAATGCCAAAACCGCCTGTATCGACCAGTTCGACGTACCTCTCTTCGCTGCTATTCGGATCAGCCCTGATTGGTAAGGGCGCGCTGACGCGGTCGCGCGTAACGCCCGGGACGAAATCGACAATAGCAATCCGCCTACCGACAAGACAGTTCAGCAAACTGCTCTTGCCTACATTAGGACGACCCACAATGGCAACGATAGGCAACGCCATAAGATATGTTGTACCCGCTTTGCCTCCTATATAAAAGCCCTGATTATTCAATCAGAGCAATCAAAATTGGATAATCCTTGGACAATACAACAGTACAGTCTTATTGTACAAAACAACATGATCAACTGATTCTATAAGTAATAAACTCCTCCATACATCCTAAGAGTTCATATCTTCAATAGCATCAACAACGATGAAGCGATGGTGAAGTAAATCACCACGCCTGTAACATCCATTATCGACGCAAGAAATGGTCCTGAAGTAACAGCAGGGTCAAGCCCAAACGATTGAAATACCAATGGAATCATCGCACCAATGATATTTGCAACAGTTACAGCCACGGCTATACTTACACCAACACCGATTGCCTTTATCCATAAATCGGTTGAAAGCATCAGGAAAGAACCCGATGCACTCGACTGACGGAATCCGAGTAATAAAACGGCAGCTATGGTGCCTAAAAGTCCCAGCGTAAGTCCCATCGTACCACCGGTAAGCAGTTCCCGCCCTAATATCCGCCACCAATGCGAGGGCTTCATCTCGTGAACAGCAAGACCACGTATGACAAGACCTGCCATCTGCGAACCAGTATTACCAGCAGTGGAGTTAATCAAAGGCATGAACAAAACGGTCAATGCAAAAATGGCAACATCAAGACGAGATTCAAAATTATTCAGCGCCAAAACTGTCAATAACTCGGCACAAAATAACAATGCCAACCACGGTAAACGCTTACGAAGCATCTCAACAATGGTCGTAGCAAAATATGGCTCTTCCAATGCAACCACTGCTGACATCTTCTGAAAGTCCTCGGTATCTTCTTCCTCAGCTACGTCCATAACGTCGTCGATGGTCACTATCCCCACCAGAACCCCCTTATCATCAACGACAGGTAAAGCCACCGCATCGTATTTCTTCATCATATCGACTGCTTCGGTCTGATCGGCAGTTGCTGATAACGCTACCGGATGCCTATCAATAATCTCGTCAACTGTGGCATCAGGATCAGCCAGTACCAGATCTGCCAGTTCTAAATCATCAATAAGCCGACCTGCTGAATCCACCACGTAAACAACGTTGATGGTCTCTTTCTGCGGGGCAACCTTGCGAATATGCTCCAGCGCCTGCTTGACAGTCCAATCAGGTTTGATGGTCACGAACTCCGGCGTCATCAATCTGCCGACGGAGTGTTCAGGATATTTTAAAAGGTCGATTGCGACCTGTCTTTCAGCCCAACTCAGTCCACCGATGAGTCTCTGGGCTACATCGTCGGGCAATTCCTCGAAAAGTTCAGTCCGATCATCAGGCGACATCTCGTTGAGGATTTTGAACATCGCCTCGCCGGAAAGGATTTCAATGAGTCTTTCCTGCTTATCGAGATCAAGATGAGAAAAGACCTCGGCAGCCTTATCGGTAGAAAGAAGACGAAAGACTACCCCCATCTCCTTGCCGTCCAACTCGCCGACGAGTTCAGCGATGTCAGCGGCTTCCATCGCTGCTAACTTCTGCTTGAGTGCAGCGAAATTCCGCTGTTCAACAAGTTTTTGAATCTCAGATTTCACCGAATACTCCCAATCAATGATAGGACAATTTTTCCGAAGGATAATTTTGCCCCCCTTCTGTATCCTGCGTCAACACAATTCATAAAATACCCGACGCTTTTATTGGAAAAACATGTAAAAGATATCAGTAGGATAACGGATAATTTCACAAAGATTAGACCGTCGGTGGCGTGGTATCCGCAGCTTTGGCGTAATCCTCGACGTCTGGCTCATGGACCGCTTGCAAAAGCATATCAATTATATCGTCCGGCTTGATGCCTTCTGCATCGGCATTAAAGTTGGTGAAAATACGGTGTCTCATAACGGGCTTGATGACGGCACGGACGTCATCGCAGGAAACATTGAACCTGCCGTGGAGCAGCGCCCTGCTCTTGGAAGCGAGAATAAGATACTGTCCTGCTCGTGGCCCGGCGCCCCATGTGAGATACCTGCCGATAAATTCCGGCGCAGTCGGGTCTGATGGACGTGAGGCACGAACAAGATTGACCACATAATCAACTACATGCTGACTTACCGGAACCTTCCGAATTATCCGCTGGAGTGCCAGAATATCCTCGGCATTTAGCACCTCCTGTGGCTCGGAGGTAAGGGGCATCGTTGTAGTCTTGACAATCAATCTCTCCTCATCACGGGAAGGATAATCCACCAGCACCATGAACATAAATCGATCAAGCTGGGCTTCGGGGAGCGGGTAAGTTCCTTCCTGCTCGATGGGATTTTGCGTTGCAAGGACGAAGAAAGGCTCTTCAAGGTCGTATCGTTTACCAGCGGCGGTTACGTGATATTCCTGCATCGCCTGGAGCAAGGCTGCCTGAGTTTTCGGGGGGGTGCGATTTATCTCATCTGCAAGGATGATGTTGGCAAATATAGGACCTTTGACGAAGCGGAATACCCGCTTGCCAGTGCTTCGGTCCTCCTCGATTATCTCCGTTCCAGTAACGTCGGAGGGCATCAAATCAGGGGTGAATTGGATACGATTGAACTGCAACTTTAGCACCTTTGCCAACGTCGAAACCATAAGCGTTTTGGCAAGTCCAGGCACGCCGACCAGCAAACAATGCCCGCGGGAAAGTATCGCCTGAAGAAGCAACTCGATAACATCATCCTGACCAATGATTACCTTATGCATCTCGGCTAATAGTTTGGCCTTAGCCTGTCTGAGTTTTTCGATTATCCGCACCTCCGCCGATTGACTTGGCACATCCGCCATCACTCAACTCCTCATAAACTACGTATCCGCTGAAAATTTACCCCCATCTGCTTCAAAATATCAAACGTATCTGAAGATAAAAGGTTACGAACCATGGAAACATTTTTCAAACCGATGTATGATTCTCAAGCCACCTTCGATAATAATAAGGTAAAAATGACAAAGATAAACTCGCAATCACAGGACAATCCATTTCAGAACCTGGCTAATCGATATGATAAATGGTTCGATAGCCCAAGGGGAAAGGAAATCTTCTCGTTAGAGGTCGCTTGTTTACAACGATTGATTGGCAATCTCGAAGGTCGCTGGCTTGAAGTAGGCGTTGGTACAGGGAGGTTTGCAAAGGCACTTGGGATTAAAGAGGGCATTGACCCTGCTCAAGCAGTGTTGAAGATAGCAGCT
The DNA here is from genome assembly GCA_021160865.1 of Planctomycetota bacterium. GTDB lineage: Bacteria > Planctomycetota > Phycisphaerae > SM23-33 > SM23-33 > JAGHBS01. Next base: position 6,405 of record JAGHBS010000108.1, read on the forward strand.
GACCGTGGCATCAAGGTAAAACTCGCCCGGGCTGAAAACACTCCGTATCCAGCCGAAACCTTCGATGGGCTTTTAATGGTCGTGACCATCTGCTTTTTAGACAACCCTGCCGAAGCACTTGGGGAATGTTATCGTATTTTGAAACAACAAGGGCGACTTATCATCGGGTTAGTACCTGCTGATAGCTCATGGGGACGGTTCTATGCTGAAAAGGGGCGAGATAATCATCCCTTTTACTCCGCTGCTAAGTTTTATACTTGTCAGGAGGTCATCGAACTTGCCAACAAAGTCGGACCAACCTTTTATGCTGCTCGAAGTTGCTTATTCGATCCACCCGAGGAAATCGAGAGAAATCTTTCAAAAGAGATTCATCCGGGAACTGACCCTTCAGCAGGGTTCGTAGCAATGGATTTCAGGAAAGTTTAGGTCAATTTTACCATCTTTGCTTTTTACATAAATAAATAGTTGTTA
>JAGHBS010000256.1 GCA_021160865.1 Planctomycetota bacterium
ATTATCATCTCTTCACACCTCCTTGCTGATATGGAAGACGTTTGCGATCGTGTCGGTATCCTCTTCGCTGGTGAACTTCGAGCCGAAGGGACGCTTGATTCACTGCTTAATCAATCTAATCTTACACAAATCATCACAGAAAGGCTCGACGAGCACACGATCGAGCAAATCCAACAAGCCCTTCAGCAACGCAATAAAGAAATTGTCTCGATTACTGCCCCGAAGGATCGGCTTGAAGATTTGTTTTTGAAAATAATCAATCAGGCACAGGCTCAAAAGCAGATTACCGAAGTAGTACGCACGGGCGAAGTGGCAGAATTCCTCCGTGCCACCCCTGAGCAAGAAGGTAGAAAACTTATTGAGGAACTCACCAGCAAGCCCGAACAACAAGCCCCACAAGAGCAACCTACTCAACAAGAACAACCCGTCGTTGAGGAAAAACCCGATACCGAGATAATCAAAGAACTGACCAGCCGGGAGGAACAACCGATTCGTCAAACCGAAAGTCCTACCGCTCCGCCACCTACGCCGCCCTCGACAGAAAAAGAATCCAAACAAGAAGTCGATCGCAGCGTTATCGAATCATTAATTCGCAAAGAAGATACGGAGGATACGCCAGATGCGTAACCTCTGGGCCGTTGCACGTGAAACCTTCATACAATCTCTGCGATCAAGGATTATCACAATCTTTATCATCCTGATTGCTTGCTGGATTTTTTATGTTGGCATGACGGTTGAAGGTGATGGAACGCTCAAGGGTAAAATACAAACCTTCCTCGCATATAGTACATCTCTTACTCAATTATTCCTTTCATTAGCAACGATCTTCTTGATGGCTACGATTATTACTCGCGATATTCGCTACAAGCACATATTCACCATCGTCACCAAGCCAATTGCTCGATGGCAATATGTAGTGGGACGATGGTTAGGCGTGATTTTCCTTAACGCAATGTTGTTGTTTCCGACAATGGGGGTAATTTACCTGGTGGCAGAGTATCTGCGTCGGCAACCCACCGCATACGAACGCAAGATGACCTCCGCAGGTCAAATGTCAGTCAATTTGCCCGACCCCGATCGAGCTGCAGTTGAAAATGAAATCTTCTCTGCTCGTGCGGTATTTCAGCCCGATCCGTTCAATATAGAAGGCGCCCTACAACGACGATGGAAAAAACTCATCGAAGAAAAAGGGCTCGATAACCTCATTATCCAGTACATCAAGAAAAAACTCCGAAAGGGTAAGGGTGAAACCACACCTATTGATGAGACAAAAATTGAAAAGCAACTTCGCGATCCTTCCGTCCGAGAAAAGATAATCAAAGAAATCAAAGACGACCTGCGAAAGCAAATACTCGGAGAAATTGAACTGATTAAACCTGGTTTATCATTATGCCTTACCTTTAGCGGCTTAAAACCACACGAGAGCGGTAGAAAACTTGAATTTCGGTACAAACTCATCCATTCCGCGCATATAGAAGAACATTAGTGAGTATCTGGCAAGTGAAAAACCCCAAGACCGGCCATTATGAAATCATCCCTCGAACAGATTTACCAGACACCACCTCTTCATTTATGATTTCCCCCCAAGTAGTCTCCGACGAAGGGAAAACGATCATATGCTTCATAAATGCTTCGACAGATAAGGAGAAAACAATCATACAGTTGAAGCCACAAGAAGCCAAACTATATCAGCACATAGGCAGTTTTGAAGGGAATATATTCCGTGCAGGTCTTGTAATACTTTCACGGCTAATTTTCCTTGCAGCAGCGGGGGTATTGTTCGGAGTATTCCTTTCTTTCCCTATCACCTGTCTTGCTTGCCTGATGGTATTCTCGCTGGGTATGATGAGCGCATTCTTGTTTGATGCGACTCGTATAGTACCAGCAGCCTCGCCGGGGGCTTTTGATTACTTTAGTCACTATCTTGTAAGAGGAATCTTCATCTTCATACCAACCTTTTCAGGAACATCTGCCGTCGATGCCCTTGTCGATGGCGTGTATATACCGTGGGGCAATTTACTGAAGGAATATGCCGTTATCATCACCCCAAGTGGGCCAAATAACGGCTTGTGGAGCGGACTGGGCTTCAAAATAGAGACAGGCACGGGCTTTCGAGCAATTCTGTCATTGATAATCGGATGGCTAATATTCAGGCGACGAGAATTAGGTTAGGTGATACAAAGAAACAACTATGCTTCGAGAACGAATTATTCAATTCGTTATCCTGACTTTTTCAGCAGCAGCGTTCACTGCGGCTGTCTTCCTTGCTGAACCGCTCAACTCCCGCCGGCCGCTAAAATACCAATACGAGCAAGTCATCACCAAGCATCCGAAGATAGTATTACTGCAACTGGCTCCTGGTGGGCTACGGGCACCTTTACTAACCTACTTATGGATACGCTCTCAGCAGCTCAAAGAAGACGGTAAGTTCTTCGATGCTAAGCAGCAACGTGATCTTATCTGCGACCTGATGCCTCATTTCCCCGGGGTCTGGGCGTATCATGCCTGGGATATGGCATGGAATATCTCCGTAGCCACGCACACGCCGGAAGAACGCTGGCTCTGGGTTTCTAACGGCATCAGACTAATTCGCGACAGAGGACTAAAGTACAATCCTAACGACCTAATTCTCTACAGGGAACTTGCATGGATATTCTTCTCCAAGATGGGCCAGTACACCGACGAGATGCACATGATTTACAAGCAACGTTGGGCAGCTCTGATGCACCGCTTGCTGGGGGCACCACCAATAAGCGAATCAACCGAAGACGTAATTAAGGCATTTGCCCCGATAGCTGAGGCACCGAACAAACTGGAAGATCTGCTCAAAATTCCTCAGGTAAACGATTATGTCGAGCAACTCAAGAAGTACGGCATCAAGTTGGATGAGACGTTTTTGGAGTATTATAACCGCTACAGTAATGATCCACTCGTTGCCCCGCCGACATGGATGAGGTTTGAGCCAGAAACGGAAAGAGAAAAGCAAATTGCTGAACTAATGCAGACAGCCAAATATGCCTCCGCTCGAAAGAAGGTTTTAGCGTTTGTCCGCAAAAAACTACTTGTCGAAAAATATCGAATGGATGCCGATTGGATGTTGAAATTGATGAAAAGATATGGGCCATTGGATTGGCGGAATGTTAATTCACATGCCCTTTACTGGTCAACACTCGGTCTGCATCGAACGATGAATCTTGACCTTGGGGAAATAAACGCATTGAATAACGACCGCATCCTGCTGGGGGCATTAAAATCGCTCACCCGTACTGGACAGATTTATTACACACCTAACCCTAATGATCCGGATAATCCAATCATTGAATGGGGACCTGACTGGCGATTCATTGAGCCTACAAACCGTGAATACCTCCGTGCAGAGCGAATCCTCGTTGGTCCAGAAGGTAAAATTGACGATGAGAAGAACACTCTCCGAGACGGACACATAACCTACCTGTCTAACGTCGTTCAGATGCTTTATCTCGGTGGCAGGGAAAGGTTAGCCAGAAAATACTATGATGTGATTAAAGATGTTCTCAAGGCCAAGGGCAAGATATATCAGTTAAGTTTGCATGATTTTGTCATTGAAAAGCGTCGAGAAGCAGGTGTGCCGACAGTTGAGATGACATGGGCGCTATTTGTTAGCGCATTACGAAATGCATATCGAGCATTAGCAGGGGGCAAT
>JAGHBS010000184.1 GCA_021160865.1 Planctomycetota bacterium
GATACTTCCGCTTCAAATCGTCCCTTATGATGAAAGATGACAAAGATGACTCTGTCGGTCGTTGTCGTCCCGTCGGGCTCGATGATGGTAGCATTGCCGTTCGGACCTCCTTCAAGATAGACTTCTACATCTCGAAGGGTTCGTCCGTTGGAGCGGTGTTCACTTATCCATATGACGGCATTTTCAGCCAGTAATTTCCGACCGTCGATTTTCATCGAGAATTTTCCAATCACAACGCTAATGTCTTGCCCCGCCATTGTGAAGGAGTACATCAAATTACCCGTAAGTACAACATCGGTATCAAGGTAAACTGTGCCCCCTCTAACCTGCCCTGCTTGAGCAACGGAAAGGGGAAGGGATAGCACAATAAGCATCACAATCGCCCCGCTTACAAAACGGGACAAAAACCGCATTCTGTCAACCTTGTCCATCTGCATGTCCAGATTATTCCTGCTGATGATTATAGATAAAGAGGGGGGTAAGTCAAATGTTCCTACAAATATATAATCACTCCAACCTTGAGGATTTTTGACGAACCTGCTACGCTGAACTTCCTTGCAAGGCAGGTAAGGCTGATAAATAGATAAATACTGGTAAATTCAGAAGGAAAATGGACGAACATATGAAAAAATTATCGATACGATGCATTGTCGTAGGCGATTTGATGACAAATTGTTATGTTTTGACCGTCGGTAGTAAAGAGGGGCAAAACCATTGCTGGGTTGTTGATGCTGGTATGCAGCCCGAACCGCTGCTTGAGTATCTTGATAAGTCAAATCTAACGCCCGAGCGGATTTTACTGACCCATGGCCATGCTGATCATATCGCGGGAGTGGGTGATTTGAAGCAACGATACCCACAAGCTATACTGACCGTCCCTCACGCTGAGGCTGCCATGCTATCAGACCCCATGATGAATATGTCGCTTCCCTTCGGTTTACACATAACAGCTCCACCCCCTGATGAAACAATTCAACCCGGCGATGAGTTGAACCTTGCCGGGCTAATATGGAAGGTGCTTGATGTCAGCGGGCATACTCCCGGAGCTGTGGCATACTATTGCCCTGCACCAGAGATTGACAATCCAGATAGAAATAATTCCACGAATTCCACAGGCATCGTGTTTACCGGCGATGCCCTCTTCGCCGGCAGTATCGGCCGAACCGATATACCAGGCGGAGATTATCAACGGCTGGTAAAAAATATCCACGAGAACCTATTGAGCCTGCCCGATTCGACTCGCGTATTACCAGGCCACGGACCCGAGACAACCATCGGCGCAGAGCGGAGGCTCAATCCATTCCTGAAAACCTGATAAGATGATGCACGTCTCACGAGTGAGTGCACGATGATTAGCTCCCGAAATTGATGTTAGTGAATCTGGAAATCGCCCGAAAATCTACTTTCCTGCTTGAACCTGTGTAGGAAGAAGTTTGAGTTGCTTAGTTGAAGGTTTGACCTTATCGCGAGTATGTCCCAAGACGGGGTCCTTTTCGAGATAGAGTTCCCATCGGCTCATCACGTCGAGCATCCTTTTTCCACGCTTACAATCTTCGAGCGTCATCTTTCCGCTCTTGACGAGATGATAATACGGCTCGAGGCTCCGCTGTTTGTAAAGATTAGCGTAAAGTTGATAAAACTCTTCCCGCGGTAAGCGAGTGCGTGTAACTGCGTGTAGGGCATCGAAACAGGTATAATCGTTGGTTAGCAATTCGGCCTTGCGCTGCTCGTACAACTTCGTACCCGGTAGCGGGGTAAGGACGGTAAATTGCGTCTGGGTGATTTGCATCCTTTCGACGTAATCCTTCAATCTTTTGAAATCATCACGGTCCCACATGGGGTCAACGATAAATGCCCCCCAAACGATCACGCCATTATCGTGCATGATACGAACGGCTTCATCATTGACACGAGCGGTGGTTCCCTTGTTAACGCTCTTGAGGTCTTCGTCAGAAATCCCCTCAAGCCCCAGAAGCACTGAACTAAGCCCAATCTCAGCCCACTTTTCGACAAGGTCAGGGTGGCGAACAATCGAATCGGTCCTACATTCCATACCATAACGCTTCTTTATGCCTTCAGCCTTTATCATCTCAGCAATTGCCGTCTCGCGCTTGTAATTCATCAGGAAATTATCATCCATGAAGGTGATATGATCGGTATCTATCGTCTTTATCTCTTCGACGACGCGTTCAGCAGGCATCTGTCGAGTAATACCCTTGTAGAATTGCCAGACGCTACAGAAATTGCACCTGAACGGACATCCCCTCCCCGTAGCCATCGCAGTATCGGGCTTGCTGAATAGCCAGAAGTACTCATCTCGATGCTCTTCCACAAGGTCGCGCCGCGGGAATGGTAAGTTAGACATATCCATCTTCATCGAGCCGGCGCGATTCCGGTGAAAATATCCATCACCATCCTGCCAGATGATATTGGCAACGTCTCTTAATCTCCTGCCTGATTCGAGTGCATCAATCAGATGTGGGAAAACCAACTCCGCCTCACCAAGCGTAATTATATCTACATAAGGCAGATAAAAATCCTCCGGCATCATCGTGGCGTGCATCCCACCGATAACGGTGATAATCTCCGGAGAAAACTGCTTTACCATCTGAAGAACATCCTGAGCAGCATAGACCTCGGTGGTAAGGGCGGTCACTCCTACTACATCAGGGGCAAAATCTTCAAGCGTACCGAGCAAATTCCCATCAACGCGCATGTCAAGAATACGAACATCGTGATCAGGCACACAGGCAGCGACCATCTCCAACGCCAACGGCTCGGGCATCGCAGCCAGACGGAAACCTATCAACGAAGATTGGCATTCAGGATGTACAAGCAATATCCGCATAACCTTACTATGCCCATGGAAAAGATTGTCCTGTCAACATTGTATACGCTTGGATGTACTTCTGGCGAGTTTTTTGGACAATTTCCTTCGGCAACATCGGTGCAGGTGGACGACGATTGAACTTTATCTTATCAAGGTAATCACGTACGAACTGTTTATCAAAACTGGGCTGTTTCTTACCAGGTTTGTAATCCTTAGCAGGCCAGAAACGAGACGAATCAGGGGTAAGAATCTCGTCGATGAGAATTATCTCACCATCACTATCATATCCCCACTCAAACTTCGTATCAGCGATGATAATCCCGCGATCAGCAGCATAATCAGCGGCGGCAGTATATAAATCGATGGAACGCTTCTGTATTTCCGTGAAAACATCTTTACCAACCAGCTCAAATGCCCGTTCTGGCGTGATATTTTCATCATGCCCACTTTGAGCCTTGGTAGCAGGGGTAAATATCGGAGCAGGTAGTTTTGCAGATTCTTTTAGCCCGGATGGTAAGACTATTCCGCAAACGCTTTGGGTCTTGGTATATTCCCGCCACCCGCTACCGGCAAGGTAGCCACGAACGACGCACTCAAGGGGGATAGGGCGACACTTCTTGCACAGCATCACCCTGCCGTCGAGTTCGTCCCGATGAAACTCTTTTGGCAGGTCCTTTAGCGATGACGATATGACATGATGAGCCGTTAGTTCTTCAAACCTTTTGAACCAGAACAAACTCAACTGGGTAAGAACCCTGCCTTTATCGGGAATACCATTGGGAAAGACTACATCGTAAGCGCTGATACGATCGGTAGCGATGATAACTAAGTTATCCCCGACGGTATAGATATCGCGTACCTTTCCGCTATGCTTGGGGTATCCTTGTATCGAAGTCGTCAATAATGCTGTAGTTTCCACGCTGCAACCTTTTACAATATAGTATCAAGTAAATCAAACATAATCGAAATGACTCTTTTAGATTTATTGACTCGTTTCTACTTATTTTGTTGTCTATTTCACCTTACTATTAGAAACCCGATAAGTAAAGCAAGTTGTGTCAGAAAATTGTTTGCCAGTAATACCTCCCGATTAGTATA
>JAGHBS010000233.1 GCA_021160865.1 Planctomycetota bacterium
ACTAAGCACACATTTAGGTAATGGTTCACACGCAATGCTGCCTCGGCTTGACAACTACGTTCAGCGACAATTAGCGGACGACCGTTTGGCGGCAAGTTTCATCGCAGACGGTCATCACATTCCGTTTCCGACGCTAAAAAATTTCATCCGTGCTAAAACGCCGCAAAGGAGCATATTAATCACCGATGCAATCGTAGCAGCTGACATGCCGGTTGGATACACCTACGGCATGGGGACTCGTAGGCGCCGGGTCGATCCTGATGGCGCAGTCCGCTTGCCTGGTACGCCATACCTGGCCGGTTCAGCACTAACCCTTGATAAGGCCGTTATGAACACTGCCAGATATTGCGACGTATCGTTCGAGGCCGCCTGGGCAATGGCTTCGATAATCCCTGCTGAATTACTCAATCTGCCAACACCCAGTAGGATAAAAGTAGATATCACCGAAGGAGGTTTTAAAGCCCGTGACTGAACTTGAACGATTCTGGGCAACCGTCAATGGTCAACGTCCTGATAATATTCTATATATGGCCTGGTTCAGCCCGGCTTTTCGGGAGAAACTTATCGAACATGCGGGGGCGGAAAATCTGATCGAATACTATGGCTTATTCGAACCTGTTCTTATCGAGCCTCAACCACCAGAAGGTTATCAACCACCTGATTACAGCGTTTATTACGCTGATGAAAAATTACCTGAAGGCACGACGTTCAACGAGTATGGAGTCGCCCTGATACCATCAGGCTATTATCACTTCATCGGTTATCACAGCCCGCTGCGAAATGCCACTTCGCTAAAAGAAATAGAAGAGTATCCTGTTCCAGATCAGTCTGATTGGCTTACCGATCACATGGCCGTCGAGGCAGATGAGGCTCATAAAGCAGGTAAAGTTGTTTCTTGCTGGGCAGTGGACATTTATGAACCTTCTTGGAAGATTCGAGGTCTTGAGCAATTCCTTATGGACATGATTGAAAGACCTGCATGGGCAGAATGCCTGTTGGATAAACTCCTTGCTCGGGTTCTCGTCCGTGCCACAGCAGCGGCACGTGCAGGGGCTGACTTCATTATCTTCGGCGATGACGTTGCTCATCAAAAAGGAATGATGTTTTCCATACCAATGTGGCGCAAATTTATACATTCCAGGTGGAAAAAGGTCTGGTCGACAGTACGCCAAATTAACCCAAATATCCAAATATGGTATCATTCCGACGGAAACATCACACCAATTATCAGTGAACTGATTGAAGCAGGTGTAACCATCCTTACCCCCATTCAGCCTGAGTGTATGGACCCTGCTGAAATCCGCAGAAAATACCCCGATCTAAACCTGCACGGAACAATTGGAACGCAAAGCACATTTCCATTTGCAAAGCCCGACGAGGTCAAGCGAGTTGTCCGCGAACGAATTGCCACTTGTGGTGCCAATGGTAGATTAATCCTTGCCCCAACCCATAACCTAGAACCCGATGTCCCCATCGAAAACTTTGAAGCCTACGTCGAGGCAGCCCGAGAAGGATATAAATCTATTTGAGAAAATCGGCAAAAGTTATGACACACCACTAACCCTTATATAAATAAAATGACTTTTTCTACACTTTCACATGATCTTTTTTACTTGCTACCGCTGCTTACCATTATTGTATATTTGCCTTTAGTGCATTTATATTTATTAAAACTACCTTTTCCATTTACTGAAAACTTCCTACCGTCAATGTATTCAATGATTGCATTTCCATCGGCAACTTCGACCTGAAAAACTGGCTCTTTGTGATTCTTTATCAAGATATTTTGTCCCTTTATTTGAATATGTTTTATCCTATTGCGAATGAATACATGATTATTGGCAGGCAGCTTCAATACTTTGTCAAACTCATTTTCCACAAATGTTATGTTATCAAAAAGATACCAACTTCGTGTCCAAACTGCATTCCTCTTACTATCGTGAATTTTATTCCTATAAAGATAAGAATCCTTTAGGCCTGATAAATCGACCTCGTAATAATTGCATCGATAAATGTCATTTCCTGAAAGATTAAAAACTCGCAAAATGGGTCTTACATCCCAATGTGTGTAAAATGCATCGCTATGCCAACCATCGTATAACTTGTTGTTGATTATATCTACGTGATGATGGCTGAACTTATTCCCGAAGTGTACAGTTATGTCGATAAGTCCATGCTTGCTATTAGCATGGATTTCGCAATCAGTAATTGAAATATGATATGAATCCTTAGGCCCCTTGCCATGCACACCGATCATTAGTGAATTCCAGCCATTATGATGGATGTTGCATTTATGAATAGAAACATATTGTAAGTCACCAATGTATATGCCGACGCTTTTGGTATTGAGTACCTCGCAATTTTCAATATTTATATGATTACCGTATTCTGCTTCAATTCCAACTCCATTGCTAGTAACCTTTAGATTCTTCAAATTCACATAGGAGGTATTTTTCTTGAAAAGGATTCCCTTTCCAGCGATGAAGGGTTTACCATTATATCCCTCAAAGGTAATGGGAGCGATATCGGTTCCACTTACCTGGATAACAAATCCATCATATTGACCTGGCAATATTCGAACGGTATCACCTGGCCTTACCTTCGAGGCAGCATGCGATAATGTCTTCCACGCAGCCTTCTCTGTCAAACCACTATTATCGTCGCTACCCGAAGGCGAAACATAATAAACTCGCCCCTTTTTCGTGAACGATTTGAGCGTTGTAAACGTTTGCTCGTTAGATACATGGGTCTTGCCGAATATATCTTTTGTGCATACTCTAAAATAGTACTTTGTACCCTTCTTCAAACCGCTAAGTTCTATCAAATGAGCAACTCGTGGCAATGTATCAACCTTGCTCTTATAATCATATTTCCCGGACGCTGTGCCATATTCAACGCAGGAGGTTCCTGGAATGTCGCTAAGCCAGTAAATCTTTGCCTGGCTATCTGTAATTGCTTCGACGACAATTTCAGATATAACAGGATTTTTTGAAGAAGGTGCTTCTGCCTTAATTACGAGGCAGGGCACAAGCATAATCATCATAATTGCAGGTAATACGAGTTTCACGTTTTTTCCACGCAACATAGTTTTTACTCCTTTATTTCTTGGATAAGTTGGTTGGCAGTTTCGATAATCTTCTCAGCAGCGCCTGGCGCAAGCATCGAACCAATGGCTTCGTATCTACCCTGTTCGAATTCCTCTTTCTTGACAAGATACATCCATTCGCCATTAGTAAGTGTCAATAGCAATAGTTTGTCAGTCCAGCTTGCTTGTTTGATTTCTAATCCAATTGAAACATTCACCTCGTTGGGCAAACTCAGAAGGACAATATCACCAATAGCAATAGCTTGAACCTCCAGGGGTACGGTACCCTTCCGTTCCATCCAGCCTTTTCTTCCGACCCAGCTGCCACACATCTTCAAAGGATACTCAAGCATCGCAATTTCGTTCTCGAGTTTTATTGCATCGCGATATCTTCCCTCGGAGCGTGCTTGTTCAAAGGCTTTGCGTTTCTGCTCAACCATCTTTAAAGATTCTTCACGAGGTGGATATTCCCTTAGCGGAACGGATATTGTCCTACTTGCCATTTTTAATGCAGGATTTTCCACCTGCTTGGCATTTCTAATCGCTTCCATCACGCCTGTTGCCAAAACAAATCCAACACGCTGAGCCTCTTCAAATCCCCTACCTGATGACCGATAAGGCCGAATATCTCCACCTGCACCAAAGGTAAAGATACATTCACCGCCCGTTTCTTCTCTGAGAAGTTCGGCCATTACTCCCGGAAAACCTGCGGAAATCAGCCTCGGGACAGGTGGGCTACAACAGACTGGATGACAGGCATAATTGGCTATTATTGCAATTGAGTTATCTTGCTCATCAGTGATATGGACTACCGATAAATCTGGATCGATCGGACCATCGGGAAGCCCCAGCGGAATTCGTTCATACGCTTCCTCCGGCGGCATGCCCCAATGAACATACTGCTGACGAATGCAATCGGGCATATCAGGCGTGTCACCGAAGTAAAACCGCCCCTGAGTGTTATTAACATTGACCAAAGGAGTGATGCCGTCGGGGATTTGCTTTTCGCGATTATAACATAATCCAGTAATAAGCGTCTTGGCAAAAGATACCCTTGCAGGTTTCAGATTTGCAAGAGCCTTCTTGGCGGCTTCCACAATGCGGTTAATCAGAAATTGCACCCAGGGATAGATAATCTGCTGCTGTTTGACAATAGGCATGATATATACTCGATGCGGATCAAAAGCAGGTCCTTGATGATTATGGGTGCAGCTTACCATTATGTTCTCTGCCTGTAGTGGGGTTGCCTGCTGGATAGCTTCTCTTACCTTGAGATAATCATTCTCAGGCAGTGGCCAGGCAAGGTCCATGCTGACCAGGGCTATCTGCAAATCCTCCTGCTGAAGTACCAAAACCCTCGCCCACAAATCATCATGGACACCTTCCGAAATCCTATCTGGGCTTAGATGACTAAATAAGGGAATCCCCACTGGCGGAGTTATTTTTTCTTTCCCAACCGCTGCCTTGAGTTCGTCCATTACAGCATCCCTTTCGAAGCTAGGATTCACTTATATTAAACAAACATTATCAAACACGGATACTTCTTTTTATTAAAGGTATTGACTCATTTTTTTACCATGATATTAAAAAGAATGCAAAAACGGATACCGTAAAAATGACAAGTAATCGTCCAAACATCCTCCTAATAACCTCGGATCAACAGCACTATAGCACCATCGGTGCGGTAAATGAGCGGATTAGAACGCCGGCGATAGATCGACTTTGCGCAGAAGGGATGCGATTTGAACGTGCATATTGTCCCAACCCTACCTGCACACCCACCCGAGCAAGCATAATCACAGGGATGTATCCATCCCAGCATGGTGCATGGGCATTGGGAACAAAACTATTCGAAGATGTTCCAAGAATCACCGATACATTCAATCAAGCAGGATATTTCACTGCCCTTATCGGAAAAGCACATTTTCAACCGTTAGCCTCCAAACCTGGGATGGAATCTATTGAATGCCACCCACTGCTTCGCGATTTGGATTTCTGGCGAAAATTTCACGGCCCCTATTATGGCTTTCAACACATTGAAATCGCACGAATGCATACATGCGAACACCTGGTCGGTCAGCATTACGCTGTCTGGATGGAAGAAAAGGGTTTAAAAAACTGGGCAGATTATTTCGAAGATTGGCCTGAAAACCCTGAAAAAGCAAAACGCCTCCGGGCAAATCGACACTGGGAGCTTCCTGAAGAATTCCATTACACCCGCTGGACAGCAGAAAGAACAATTGCTCAAATCGAGCGAGCGGTAGATGAGAAAAAACCATTTTTCATCTGGGCAAGCTTCCATGACCCACACCCACCCTACCTTGTCCCTGAACCATGGGCGAGTATGTATGATCCAAACGACATGCAGCCCGGCGAACTTACCCCTGGCGAACACGATAAAAACCCGCTGCACTTCCGAATAACACAAGAGGAAAATCCTGATTTTGGTATTTTCGGTGATGAATGGGTTCACGGCGCACAATCTCATCTCTACAACCGCGAAGAACTCAAAAAGGATATGGCTATCTATTACGGCATGGTGAGTTTTATGGATCAACAGATCGGAACAATTCTTGAAACACTTGATCGCTTGGGTCTAACCGAAAATACGCTGGTTGTCTTTACAACCGACCATGGACATTTCCTTGGTCAGCATGGGCTTATCGCTAAGGCAATTCACCATTATGAAGATCTATTGAAATTGCCCTTTGTCGTTCGCTGGCCCAATAAAATCCCTTCAGGGAAGGTATCAGATGCTATTCTAAACCTCGTCGATTTGGCACCAACATTCTTGGCAGCGGCTGACTTACCCATTCCAGGAATTATCACAGGGATTAATCAACTCCCCACCTGGCTTGGGGGTGAGCCAGTTAGAACCTGGTCAATTACAGAAAATCATCACGGCTTACAATACTTCCACATGCGCACTTACATAAATCAAAGATATAAAATCACTGTTTACCGTAGCTGTGACGATGGTGAATTATTCGACCTACAAGAAGACCCAAATGAAATAAATAACCTATGGCATGACCCTGCTGCCACTAAGCTAAAAGCACAATTGCTACAAGAATTCATGCAGGCCACTATGCAATATGAGCAAATGCCAATGCCAAGAATCTCTCTCGCATAAAAACAGAACCATCCCACATATTTCAAGATTGCGTAAATGAATAGACATTTAAACAATATCTATCCATTCACAATCATTGCAAAGCCTGTAAGTGGCATTTGCAACCTTAACTGCAAATATTGTTATTATCTCTCCAAACCTAAAGAACTATATCCTCAGGTTAAAAACTTTCTAATGACCGATGAAATATTATCCACTTTTATAGAACAATACATAAAGGCAATGCCTCAATATTGCAGTTTTCATTGGCAAGGAGGTGAACCTTTACTTGCAGGTAAGGATTTTTTTAAAAAGATTGTATCCCTGCAGAATACTCATCGTCTACCTAACCAGATTATCACGAATGCACTTCAGACCAATGGAACATTGCTGGACGAAGAATGGTGCGATTTCTTCAGAGAAAATAATTTCTTGATAGGAATTAGTATCGATGGTCCGCCTCAATGGCACAATTATTACAGAAAAGACAGGAATGGCAACCCTACATTCCATCAGACATGGGTAGGCTTGGAACTTCTTAAGAAAACAGGTGTTGATTTCAATGTGTTAGTAACTCTAAACAACAGAAATATTCCTCACGGGGGAAATATTTACAGATATTTTGCTAATAGAAGTATTCAACATCTTCAATTTATTCCGATAGTTGAACGTACAAAAGATGGAAAGATTGCGGATTTTTCCTGCAATGCGGAACAATATGGAAAATTCCTACTTGAAACCTTCGAAATATGGTTCAATAGAGATATTGGCAAAGTATCGGTTAGATTTTTCGATAATATAATTCATGCAATTTTATATGGCCAATCTGAAATGTGCTGTTATGCTCGAAGATGCGCAAATGCATTTGTGTTGGAATTCAATGGTGATTTGTATGTGTGCGACCACTTCGTTTTTCCAGAGTGGAAAATTGGGAATATATTAGAAACTCCCTTGATTGAGCTCCTGAAAAGTCCTAGAATCGAACAATTTGCTAAATTAAAGACCGAACTGCCTGAAGTATGTAAAGATTGCGAATTTCTAAACTATTGCTGGTCAGGCTGTCCTAAGC
>JAGHBS010000226.1 GCA_021160865.1 Planctomycetota bacterium
AACCCATTACTCCGCCCAATTCGCGACGACGGTTTTTTGATGATAATCTCATTAAACGGATAAAACTCATTCACGAACTCAATGCCAGCGGATATACCCTGCGTGAAATTCGCACCACCTGGATGCGACCGAAGTCTGGCGGTTCTCGTTTGAAGAAGTCAAAGTAGCATCCTCTTTTCTATGCAAAAGTTGGGGAAGTTCTCTCCTTTAGGCATTTGGGTTGTTGTGTTCATTCGGTATAATTGACAGGGTAATATTATTCAGCTATTTTGATTAGTAAAGGAGAATCTAATCCGTGTCCTCGCCCGATCTTGAAAAGCGGCTCTCAGCACTGGAGAAGGTTTTGCAGATTACTCGGGATATGGCAGCCAGTTCTGATCTCGAAGAGCTGCTGGGGGTTATTATCGATCGTTCGATGGAACTTTTGGAGGCAGAGCGTGCCACGCTATTCCTTTATGATCCGGATAGGCAGGAGTTGTTCAGCAAGATAGCTGCCGGTGCCAATGAGATTCGCTTCCCTGCTAACATTGGTATTGCCGGTGCCGCTGTTCGCGACAAAAATGTAATCAATATCCCCGATGCCTATGCGGATGAACGGTTCAATCCTGAAATTGACCGCAGAACTGGATTTCGCACGCGCAGCATCCTTGCCGTTCCGCTGCTGGACTATTCCGGGCAGATAGTCGGCGTCTTGGAGGTCATCAATAAGAAGGATGATAATACCGGGCAATTTAATCAGGATGATATTGTTCTTGCTGAAACCCTTGCTGCTCAGGCAGGTGTAGTATTGCAACAAGCCCGCTTGATGGAGCATTATGTACAGAAACAGCGGATGGAGCAGGCGCTCCAAATCGCAAGGGAGATTCAACAAGGTCTTCTGCCCCATCAAGACCCCGTTGTGGAGGGGTTCGATATTGCTGGATGGTCTGCCCCTGCTGATGAGGCTGGTGGTGACGTGTATGATTTTTTCGATCTCGGGGATGGACGGCTGACGATCATGCTCGCCGATGCTACCGGTCACGGCGTTGGGCCTGCATTAGTGGCAGCTGAGGCAAGGGCGATGATGAGAGCATTATGCTGTCAGGGCGTCAACTTATCGGCTATCATCAGCAAAGTGAACGACTTGCTGGAAGAGGACCTCGCTCAATCCCGCTTCGTGACGTGCTTTTTTGGCTTGCTGGATGCTGGAAATAAGACGATTTCTTACATTTCTGCCGGTCAGGGTCCTCTGCTGTTCTACGAGCATCACAGCGACAGATTTGAGCGAATGCTCTCAACAGGATTACCATTGGGTGTTATTAGCGGGACGAACTTCGATCAAAAAGTTCAGCGTCGGTTTGAAAAGGGCGATATCTTCGCAATTACCACCGACGGGTTCTTTGAAGCGTGCAATAAATCTGGAGAAGTGTTCGGCATGGAACGTATCGAGCAGGTCGTGAGACGATATAAAGATTTACCTGCCAGGGATATAATTAACCACCTCCGCCAGGGACTATTTGAGTTTATCGGACATACCAAGCAGGATGATGATTTGACCGCAATTGTCATCCGCAGGATATCGTAACCAAGGTCCATAGCAGCGAGGCAGATAATTCAATTGAGGTGTCCCGTTTTCGATGTTTTGCGGTAGTTAGCGATAAATCAATATGTAAGAATTGTGCTTGTGTGAATTGGTCTTGAATATCATCATTAAAACCCTTACCCTAATGATGGGGATTGTACTGGTCGATAAAGATATAGATTGGCAGAGGAGATACCGTGTCAAAGCGTTCGATGAATAGCGATTATAACGGCTCGTCTCAGCGGGATAAATTTACGATTTGTAGTTTCTGCGGGCGAAGCACGAGGGAAGTCGAGCCGATGGTGGAAGGTCCCGATGGCGTGAGTATCTGCGCTGATTGCGTAGATTTGTGCCAGACAATTATCAGACAGAAACAACGACAATCATCCACATTTCGCTCCATCCTCGAAGATGTTCCAACGCCTCGTGAAATAAAAGAGTTTCTTGATCAGTATGTCATCGGTCAGGAACATGCCAAGCGAGTGCTATCGGTTGCAGTGCATAATCACTATAAAAGGTTGGCGAATATAGAAAGTGAGCAAACCGATGTCGAGATAGAGAAATCCAACGTCTTATTAATCGGTCCAACTGGTTGTGGCAAGACGCTTTTAGCAAGGACGCTGGCAAAGTTCCTCAATGTTCCCTTCGCTATAGGCGATGCAACGACGCTTACCGAGGCAGGGTACGTTGGTGAAGACGTCGAAAATGTCTTACTAAAGCTTCTCCAGGCTGCTGATTACGATATTGAAGCTGCTCAGCGGGGAATTATCTACATTGATGAGATTGATAAGATCGGCAAAACCTCGCAGAACGTCTCAATTACCCGTGACGTTTCTGGAGAAGGTGTCCAGCAAGCGTTGCTTAAAATGCTTGAGGGTACTATTGCCAATGTCCCACCGCAAGGTGGACGAAAGCACCCTGAACAACAGTATATTCCTATCGATACCACCCATATCCTCTTCATTTGTGGCGGAACGTTCACCGGGCTTGAAGACATCATCAAGAGGCGCATCGGGCGACGACTCATCGGATTTACCAGCGAGCAGGATCGGGAGGAAACAGCCGATGAGCATGAAAAAATTCTC
>JAGHBS010000039.1 GCA_021160865.1 Planctomycetota bacterium
GTTCGTGCTGCTACAGGTGCTGGTTTTCTCTATCCGCTTCTCGGAACGATGCGCACCATGCCAGGACTACCTTCCAAACCAGCATTTTTAAACATAGACCTTGACGAAAATGGTCAGGTTATTGGAATGTTTTGACTATTCATTCAAGGATATGAGGTTCAATAAAATTGGGAGAATATGGTTATGAAGAAGGTAACCGAAATTTTTGATCAGAAGCCTCGTACATTTTCCTTCGAGTTTTTCCCTCCAAAAACACCCAAGGGGCTCGAAAGACTCTATCAAACGGCTGAAGCACTTGCTGGAAAGGCAGATTTCTTTAACGTCACCTACGGTGCTGGTGGTTCGAGCAGCAAGGCTACTTTTGAAATTGTCGTCGAACTACAAAAGCGATTTAACCTTCCCGTTGTGCATCACTTCACGTGCATCAAGCACAAATATGATGAGATACGCCAGCGACTTGAACAATTCAAACAGGCTGATATCAAAAACATATTAGCCCTTCGGGGCGACCCTCCTGCAGATGATCCCGATTATGTTCAGGGACCAGATGAACCCCATTATGCTTATGAATTGATACGGATGATTCGTGAGCATGGAGACTTCTTTGCTATCGGTGTGCCAGGCTTTCCCGAAGGACATCCCAATACCCCCACAAAGGAACTCGATAGCAAATATCTCAAGGTCAAGCAGGATGCCGGAGCAGATTTTGTAATCACTCAGCTATTTTTCGATAACAATATCTACTATGAGTTCCGCGACCGCGTTCGCAAGGTAGGCGTCACCTTGAGGTTAATACCCGGAATCCTCATCATCACGGATTATCCGAAGTTAATCGACTTCTGCAAAACTTGCAGTGCGACTATTCCGGATTTCATCAAGGAACGCTTCGAACCTGTAGCAGATAATCCGGAAGAGACACGCAAAAGAGGCATTGATTGGGCAATCCAGCAATGCCAGGACCTACTTGATAATGGCTGCCCGGGACTTCACTTTTATTGCCTGAACAAGACTGAGCCAGTAACTACCGTTTACAACGCCCTGGATAAGGATTGAAGAAGGAGATTTATAACAAAATGTCTGCTAAAATCATTGATGGCGAGGCAGTAGCAGAGCAAATCCGTCAGCAAGTTGCTCGAGAGGTGCACCAATTAGTGGCTTCTGGCATCAAACCATCCCTCGCAGCCGTTCAGGTGGGGGAAAATCCTGCCTCGAAAATATACACGAACATGCAGGCAAAGGCATGTGAGGCAGTCGGCATCGAGTATAAACTGATAACCTTACCGGAAACTACCTCCCAGGAAGAATTGCTCGAGGAAATCAACCGCCTCAATCACTCCGATACGATTAGCGGTATCATTCTTCAGATGCCCCTTCCCCAGCAAATAGATGCCCGGGCGGTACAGATGGAAATTTCACCAAAGAAGGACGTCGAAGGAGTTCATCCTCAAAACATGGGCAAACTCTTCTACGGCGGAGGGACAGTGGCACCTTGTACGCCAATGGCAGTGGTCGAACTAATAAAACGTACCTGCAACAATCAGGGTGGATTAGCCGGTAAGGAGGTCGTCATCGTCGGGCATAGCGAGATTGTAGGCAAACCCATTGCTGCAATCTTACTCCAATCGCCCGACGCTTCCCCCACTGTTACAGTCTGTCATATAGCCACTCGTGATTTAACCTTCCATACCCGCCGGGCCGAAATCCTTATCGTGGCAACCGGTGTATCGCAAGCACGCTGGCTTAGGTACAAACAGATGAAAAAAGCAGGTGAAAATCCGCCACCTCCCGACCTATCACCCCTTATAAAGGCAGATATGATAAAAGACGGTGCCATCGTTATAGACGTTGCCATCAATCGCATCCCCAAGGGCTTCGATGAAAACGGCGAACCCATCAAAAATGAAAATGGTAAAATCGCAATGCAAACCGTCGGCGACGTTGACTTCCAGGCTGCTTGCGAAAAGGCATCAGCCATTACACCCGTACCGGGTGGGGTAGGTCCGGTTACCACCGCAATGCTTCTGGCAAATACCATCGCCTGTACAAAAGAATCATCAAGAAAGTGAGTATGACATAAACATATCTGGCACGGATGTAGGTGAGTTTGCTGCACAAGCTACGGTAAGGCAGGAGCAGAAACGGACTTATCATACCTGGATGAGCGAAACTGACTGCACAGTTCGCTTCGCATTTCACGATCAAGTTGACCAAACGCCACGTACCTATCCCGTCCCAGGCGCTTGGCACGAAGTAAAGCCTGATCGGCAAGATAAATCATCATATTAGGTGAAGTTATCTCGGCATCGGCAGGATAAGTGGCTGAACCGACCGAAACGGTCACGTGAATTGTCCTTCCAAGGACAGTGAATTTTCTTCGCTTGACGGCTTGCCTTATCCGCTGGGCAAATCGCCTGGCCTGGTCTCTACCGGCATCGGGCAAAATAATACCAAATTCCTCCCCGCCCGTTCTTGCTACTACGTCCGAATCACGAACACCCCGTCTGAGAATAACCGCAAATTCCTTCAGAACATAATCACCGCTGAGATGGCCGTAATCATCGTTGACCACTTTGAAGTGATCCAAATCAAATGCCAATAACGATAACGAACGATTATATCGCCGGGCAATCTTGAATGCCTTTTCCAAAAACGAATTAAAGTATCGAATATTCTGAAGATGCGTCAGCGGATCAGTAGTGCTTAATGCTAATAAATGTGCATTATCTCGTCTTAGTTGATTTAGAACAGCACGCTCCTGCCTCAAAGAAGCATCCAGCGAACGGTTGGCTAATTGCAATTCGTCGAGATAAACCTTTACTCGAAACAACGCTCGAAGCCTGGCATCAAGCGAGGATATCGAAACAGTCTCGGGCAAGACATCGTCAGCCCCCGCCTCTAAATAACTACAATACCTCTTCTCATTATAGACGGGAACAATGATGACTATCGGAATATATACA
>JAGHBS010000046.1 GCA_021160865.1 Planctomycetota bacterium
AAATATATCGGGAACAATGCCGTTGTATCCATACCACGCTGTTCGAATATCCGTGTATCTGCTCTAATTCGCCTCATGCCTTCGGCAAAGAGCAGGACATATCGCATCGCATAGCCCCAGTATCCTAAACCTTCATCCCATCCGCCTTCGCGTCCCAGTGCGTTGAAAAAGTTCTTCAAACCTTTATTTACCCTATCTAAAGCTACCTTTCCTTCGTCGTATTCATCTTCCAGCAATAGTCCTGCCAGTCCGACACCACAGTTGATCACCGCATTCCAATTGTGATAGCAAGAATACCAAAAGGCGTCGGAATCAACGGCTTGGAGGTAAGGGATAAGCCCCTTTTGCAAAATTGTGCGTTTGCAACGGTTGATATCAGCCTCGGTAAGTTCGTCAGCAAGAAGGTCCAGTGCAATAGCAGCCGTTGCTGATGCTTCACCTGTGCAAAGGTTTGCTGATAGGTCAGAATGGCTTGGATCAACCCAGCTGGAGAATGCCAGGAGGTTTTTGAACTCCTCAATTGCCCTATCACGGTAAGCGAGATTGCGCTCAATCTTATGTGCGATGATTAAGTCGAAGATTCTTCCCTGAATGCTTCCAACGGCTGCAGTTGCTGCACCCCATCGCCCTTGCTCGTATGCCGATCGCCACATCATCTCGGTTATCGGCGCTGATTCAAGAATGAGATTGCACCTATTGCAAAGCAGATCATATATGCGGTCGAACGGCTTGCGTCCAAGTCGCTTTGATATCTCAGATAACTCTTCCTGCGTTGCGATTAATCCTCTGTTCATAGAACCTTACTTCCCTCTATACATCTCTTACAAAGCATAATCATACTTCAGACGATTGCAACAAGATAGATATTGAAAAATGCGATATCGAGATAATTGCCGAACTAAACTTTTTAGCGGATTTTCAGAAGTGCATAACATTTTAGGAAAGGCATCGGCCGCGAGCCTTATATCATAGAGGTAGAGGTTTTTACTCCTTTCGTGGGGATAGCTCGGCGATTAATTTCGAAAGGTTGTATTTTTTAATGCGATACCGCAGGACATCTCGGGTGATGCCCAATGATCTGGCAGCCTTGGTCTGATTACCATTACTTTCTCTCAATGCCTTGATGATAAGTGCCTTTTCTGTCTCCTGGAGCGTGCTGACGGTTTGTCCTTTCGTTTGAGTGGAAGAGTCTGATTGCCCCACAATTCCCTGCGGCAAATGCTCCAAATCGATGATGCGATCCTCAGCCAGCAAGCATGCCCTTTCAAGAACATTGCGGAGTTCGCGGATATTCCCCGGCCAATCATATCTTGTCAATGCAGCCATTGCTTCGTTTGTTAGATTTGGTGCAGGGATTTTCAACTCCGCTGATATCTCCCCAATAAAGTATTCTACCAATTCAGGAATATCTTCTCTCCGCTGCCTAAGTGGTGGAATGACAATAGGAAAGACATTCAGGCGGTAGTAGAGATCGTCTCGGAATTTTCCTTCTCGCCGTTCGGCTTCCAAGTCGCGATTACTGGCAGCGATAACACGAACATCGCAGCTGATTACCTTTGTTCCACCGACACGGACAAACTCCTTTTCCTGAAGCACCCTCAGTAGTTTTACCTGAACAGCAGGGGCGATTTCGCCTATTTCGTCGAGGAAGATCGTACCCTCGTTTGCCAGTTCGAATCGACCCAATCGTCTTGATGTTGCACCGGTAAATGCGCCAGCCTCATGCCCGAACAATTCGCTTTCGAGGAGCGTTTCAGGAAGGGCTGCACAGTTGACAGGGATGAACGGACGATCGGCTCGTGGAGATTTTTCATGAATGACTCTGGCAGCTAATTCCTTCCCCACCCCGCTTTCTCCAAGAAGCAATACCGTCGCATTGGACTTGCAGACCCGATTAATCAATCTGAAGACTTCCTGCATTGCAGGGGATTTTCCAATCATCCTCCATGATTGGGTGAATGTTTTCTTCAGCCCCTCATTTTCCCGCTTGATACGGTCGTATGAACGTGCATTGGCAGCAGCAATGGCGGCAAGATTTGCAAAGACCTCAGCCAGCTGTTTATCAGCTTCGGTGAATTGATTGGATGAAATTGGATTAATTACCTCCACTACTCCCAGCACTTCGCCTTTGTGGATAAGCGGAGCAGCAATGAGGCTTCGGGTATGGAAGTCAAGCATTACATCTATTTCCTTGTAGTGTGCCTTTTCGCGAGCGACGTGATTGTAGATTTGTGCCTTTCTGGTAGCGATGGCTTTGCCGGATAGACCGACGTTCATATCGAACTCAATACCTATTAATCGCTCTGCCCGATCGCCGACTGCAGCATGAAATACTTGTTTTCTACGTGGCTTATCGAGCATAATAACACTTGAGGCCTCTGCCTGCATTACCGCAGTGGCTGCTGAAGCAATGGCTTGAAGGGTCTCGTCAAGACCCTGCGATGCATTAATAGCTGCTGAAGCATCTACAAGGGCTGATAGTGCTTCGTTTGAAAGGTTTTTGTTGGGAAAGGGGACCATATAGCCGAACGTTCCTTAACCTAATGTGATATATCGAAGTTTGATTTTATAGGGGTTTGCGGTCAAGAAAAAATTGACGAATTATCTACTGACCCTCTATTATTCCACTTATTCGTTTGTGCAGGCATTGCTGTTAGATTTTTCGTTATGAAAAAGGACGATAAGACAAAACGACAGGACAATCAGCCACTCACTGACGAGCAGCTACTCCAGCAGTATAGTCAGGGACACACAGAGGCATTTGAGGAACTCATCCGACGCTATTGGCGGGAATTGTACCATTTCCTTTATCGTTTCCTCGGGGATAAGATGCTTGTGGAGGATGTCTTCCAGGAGACTTTCCTTCAACTTCACCTCTCTGCAGGACAGTTTGATTATTCTAAACGTCTCAAGCCCTGGCTTTTCACCATTGCAGCCAATAAAGCCAAGGACGCACTTCGGAGAAAAGCGAGGCAAAAAGCCTCTGAACTCGATGCAGAAATTGCCAGCCACGAAGAACAAGCGGTAAGATTTGTTGATATCATGCCCTCCGACCTCCCTTCGCCGGATGAAACAATCGAGAACCAGGAGATATCTTCAATCGTACAAACTATTGTCCAACAGATGCCCGAGAATCTTCGGGAAGTTTTGATACTGAGTTATTTTCATGATTTTGCGTATAAAGATATTGCAGAGATTCTCGGTGTACCATTGGGAACAGTCAAGAGTCGTCTTCATGCAGCGGTGAAAGATTTCGCCCGTAGATGGTGGTCAGCTTACAGGAAGCGAAGAAATGGGTGATGGCGATTACGGTAGCAACTATGCCTATTCATCAGATAAGTGCCCTGGTGAAGCAACTCCATCGAAGCCTTCCCTAAAAGAATTAGAAGACGAGATGCTGATAATAGATTATCGGCTCGGGCGGTGTGATAAACCTACTAATGCACGAGTCGAGCATCGATTAGAAACAGAGCCACATTTCGCTGCTATTGACAAATTTGTCTCTCATACATTCAGCTTGCTGGGTAGATTCGATGTTCCTGATCCCGATGTTAGTATCATTGACAGGACGCTTCAGAGAGTTCGATTAGCGCGGCAGGCACCTTCCCGTCGTGTTGCTCATGTCGCTGCTACCGGCACCACACGAAGGGCAATTCCTGTAAGATGGGTTATAGCTGCCGCTGTTTTGGTGGTTATCGGATTGATATTTCTTGGAATAATTTTCCCACTTTTACGCTATGTCAGGCAAATTTCTATGAAGAATCGATGTGCTGATAATGTCTGGGCTATCGGGACTGCTCTGTTCCAGTATGCAAATGGAAATAATGGACATTTACCCGGTATTGCTGCTAATACCGATACCTGGCTTTGCTCGAATAATAATGGTTGCATTAGCA
>JAGHBS010000191.1 GCA_021160865.1 Planctomycetota bacterium
TCAAGTCCCACAGTGCCCGTTGACGACGACCTGCAGCTATATGTTCCCTTGCCCATTGAAGGTATACTTGGGCCAATCTGCTTCGACCGAACCACATCATTTGTTGCCTAAGGGCTGCACGGATGCGCTCAATGTCATCTTTGTATTGTTCAGAAACCAATTCATCGATAGGTTCCCTGATAATGTGCGGGGTGATGAGGACGATGATTTCCTTTCGAGTGGTACTATCATTGCGTTTTCGGAAGGCTGCCCCGAGGATAGGGATGTTCCCCAAGCCTGGTACCTGTGCCCTGCCGAGGGTGGTGCTTTCGCTAAATAATCCACTGATTACTATCGTATGGCCGTCCTTAACCAAGACGTTTGATGTGCATTCGGTGGTCTTTTCATATGGTAAATTGTCAGCGGTAATTCCACCGGTAGAATCTTCAGGGTGAATTTCAAGTCTTACATATCCATCATCAGCAATGTAGGGACGAACGATTAATTGAGTACCAGTTTCAAGGAATTCGACGGTCTGCGTAGCGGTAGTTTCAGAAACGGTCGTGGTTAGATAGCCGTCCTTATTACCTATCATGACTTCCCCACGCTGTTTGTTCATTACAAGTATCTTAGGATTTGCCAGGACAGCTACATCGGTAACGCTTTCGAGTGCGCGGATGAAAAATGCTATCTGATTATATACAAATCCGATACTAAGTCCACCCTGAGGGACACCTGAGGCAAAGTCGGTTTTGAAGTGAGCAGAGGCTTTATCAAACTGTGCCGCAGGTACCGCCCCAGGTGTGATGTTTGTAAGATCGGTGCTGGTATATCCCAGTGATCTAAAGTCTACCCCTGCCAGTGCGTTCAGGTCAATACCAAGGGCATTATCCTCGGTCAAAGTTGCCGATAGTATCGTTGCTTCGATGAGTACCTGTCTTGGGCGGACATCGACCTTCTTGATAATTTTTGTAATTTTTTCAAGGTTTTCCGGATAGTCCTTCACTACGATGACATCACTGGTGGCGCAATTGTTTCCACCAGCCTCGTCGGCTGATGAGGGAATACCTGTTTTAGCATCAGGGGTAGTTGAGACAGTTCCATCTTTGCTCATTGCTGGTGCAATGAGCTCTTTTGCATCGGATGCTGTTATGTAATTGAGTCTGAAGATTTTCATCGCCAGTTTTCGCTGGGCAGCCTTGATTTTTTCAAGTTCCTTCTTGGTGTAAACGTAGATGAAGTTTCCTTTTCGGATATACCCAAAGCCTGCTGATGTAAGTACTGCATCAAGCGCTTCGGAGAAGGTTACCCCGTAGAGGTCAACGGTTACTTTACCCTTGACGTCTTTGGAGGTGATTATGTTGGTCTTGTTTTGGGCGCTGAGCATCTGGAGAATTTGCCTCAAGTCAGCATCGCGGACATGGAGTTCTTTGACCATACCATCCTTGTCAAATGTCACGCCCGAGTTATTGCCCGGAAAGAAAGTAGGTGCTGGTGCTTTGACTGCTCGTTCTTGTGTAAAGGCGAGGTTGGAACTGATAATCGTTTCCACTGCTATCATTGTGCAGAGAACGATTATTTGCCAGTAGAATTGTCCTATCCTTTTCATTGTTGTCGCTCCTGTTTTGGCTGACCCGTTTGTGAAGTCCATTATTTTTCACGTTGGGTCCGCTTCTGTAGCTTTACGCCTTTGAGCTTGTTGTGCAAAACCTTGTTATTTTCGAGTCACTGCTTCATGTGCAGTTCCAGTTCGACACCGTCTTTGCTAATCACACAGGTATTCGGTTTGATGCTTACGATTTTGAAACCTTCTATTGTTTCTCCTACCTTTACCACTTGTCCGTTTATCAAGGCAGATGGAGAAGGCCCTACCATTGTGCTTTGAAGAGAGAGAGACTCTGCCTGATTGCGCACGGCTTCTATTTTCAAATACCTTTCTCTTTCGCGTGAGTAGGTTTGTTGTACCCATGTGTGAACCTGATCGAAGATTCCCTTTGATTGCTTTGGTAATAGCACGACTTTGCGATTGCTGTTTTTAATCATGGGGAAGTATCGTGGGTCGGGTTTGAATAAATCGCGGGTAATTTTTTTGTGAGTTGTTGTCAATTGAGGCATTTTCTGTTCAGAACTTGATGAGTCAAGAATGTCCTGATGCAGGGCGCTATCTGGCAATAGCGATTTAGAAGCATTGTTATCATCAGTGGAAGAGGCATTGGCCTTATTTGGTTGATACTTTACCAAAGCCCTTCCTCCAAGAATGCCGGCTATTATTAGCAAGGTTATCAGGAAAATAGTTTTCTTCTTATCGCGATTAACCTCGCTTTTCAATCGTGTTAGCCATTCCTTGGTGTTTGTTGGATTACTATTATTCATCGTTGATACCAATATATTTTGGTCATTATGTCATCGTTATCGGTTGAATTCATTGTTCAGTGAAGTAGATGTTCATTCCGACTTCTATTGCCAGTGTTGGGCTATCGGCAGTTTGGGGTATTTCTGTGGCAGTGCGATCCTTGTACGTCTTGATTGGTTTGATTGAGAGGCGCTCAATGCGCGTAAGACGAGTCATTTCGTCTATGCGTTTGAGAAAACCAGCTAAGGCGAGGAATTTGCCATGGAATTTCATAGTAATAGGCAGGCAGTTGTAAAGCGGTTTGCGCGTCGGATTACCCGGCTGGATGTACTGATTGGAAAGTCTTTCCTGGGATAGGGCGGATGCAATTTCTCGTAGAAAGCCAGCCAATTCCTCACGTTTTGGTAGCCGCCTGTCCCATGTTTTATCGTATCGCTTTCTCATACGTTCAATTTCATCAATCATGGGAGGTATGTGTGATGCCTGCAATGCGTCAATTTTGAGTTGTCGCTCTGTCTCTGCCAAGCGTTTACGAGTTTCTTGCAGGACGGCTGATTGAGCGCGGTAGATTACTGCAAAGTATGTAATGGTAATGGCAAGGAGAATCCCTATCATTATGAGGGAATCACGAAGAAACAACTTATCGTTGAATTTATTCTTTAGTATCCGCAGCATGCTATATTTCCTCAAAATTACCTTGTCAGATAGCAGCCTATTTTGAATTCACGTACCGGTTTTTCTCTAAAGATGACAGTTTTTGCATATCCCATGCGTACATTTTCAAAGAACGGACTCGAAGCCAATTGCCCAATGAAGTTTGCGACATCTACATCGCTTGGTGCAAGACCGGTGAAGGTTATGTATGTGCGTCGAGTTGTGCCTCGGCGGCTTTTAATATTCGGGGAAGTTCCTGCTGGCATTGCCGAACCGGTAGGGCGAAATCCTGTTCCGGATGAGAAGCCGGTAGGGTTCGGCTTCGTCCCAATTGGTATCTCTACTGTTCTCAGTTCGAGAGTCCTCAAAAGGATGCTGGCAGGTGTCACACGGCACAGTTCAGCCAAGACGGCGGTGCAGCTTGTTCTGCTTCCCAATTCATTATCTATTCGTTTCTTTATCAATAATTCTGACAATTGTTTCTCAAGCGGTTCAATCATTGCTACCTGCCGCTGGAGGTTTGTCCTACACTGTTGGAGTTCAACAAGGTTTTTTCGTATCTGTGTAATTTGATCCTGCCTTGCAAGTGTAAGCAATACCAATGCGACAACGCATATCCCGAGTAAGCATCCTTGACGAATAAGTCGTTTACGTCGAATTCGTTGCAGTCTGACGGCGTGAGGGAGGAAATCGATATTGAGGATAGAATCTCCCTCATCGATAGAGGTGATATTCCCAGAGGAATCGATAGTGGCATTTATGCCACTGTCATATTGATTATCGTTTTGATTATTTTGATTAATTTGATTTATCGGAAGCATAGTTTGTACCTCGTGAGATACTATCTGCTGTAAGGTGATCGCTATTGTCAGCATTGGCGATGCTTGCAGGTGCCGAAGCGGATGTGTATTTCTGCGCTACATCGGTATTGTTAATCATATTCCTGAGGACTAACCCAGTTGCTACTGACCATTCAGTCAACTCGGTTCGTCGGTCGGCTTCTGCCTCGATTTCAGAAAGGTCGATACCGAGAAGTGGTTGGGCGATTACGCATTTGGTATCGAGGTATTCGGTCATCAATTTGACTAATTCCGTATCGTATGCCTGTCCGCCCATCAGGGTTATTTTGTCTGGTCTGAGTCCACGGAAGGTTACTGAGCAGTACCGCAGACAGAGGTTTATTTCATGGGCTAATGCTTCTACACAACCTCGAATCGCATCGGAGACAGACCAGATTACTTGATTGCTTTGGGGCTGTGGAATTCCCTCATCGGATTTTTGTGGGAGAGGTTGATTGTGCGGCGGGCTCGAATTTGTGGATGTGGAA
>JAGHBS010000062.1 GCA_021160865.1 Planctomycetota bacterium
GAATATAAAAAGTGTAGAATGCAGAAGTGTAGAATACCAGAATAACGAATGTAAGATTGAGATGCTGAATGAAGATGGGAAATTGCAGGCGGGTGAATTCAAGCGGCTGAATTAGTTTTTGGATATTAGATGCTTATCGTTGAGCCTGACATCTACTTTTACTGTTCGCCATAATTCTTCATTTATTTACATATTACATTTTTTCGAGCAAATTTGTCCGATGGTAATGAAGGGGTCTTTATGAAGATCCGATGCCAGCATTGTCGAAAGAAGATATCAATAGATGATGCATTTGCGGGAGGATTTTGCCGCTGTCCATATTGCAATGAGATTGTTCCGGTGCCATCACGGGGGAAGTCAGCGGCGGTTGAGGCTCGTCCCGTCAGGCCTGAAAGTCCGCAAGAACTTCAGCAATCTCCTCGCATTGGGCCAATTTCTCCGGAATCGGCAGAATCTTTGCCAATGGCTAACCCCGTCCGAATCCAGGGCATTATCACAATTGTGCTATCAGGATTTCTGCTTTTGATATTAGCGTTTGGTATCGCCTTATTGATAAAGGCAAGGGCATTACAGAATTACAAGGAAGGCAAAGAGGTAAATCATACTGCCAAGGAGGTTCAGTCTTCCAATGAGCAAGACAGCGAGATGGTTTTTCCAGAACCGACGGTCAACCCCCTTACCGTCAGGGGTATCGCAGGTATGGATTTTACCTCGCCCGTGATATTTATTCTCGATGGTACCTCGTCAATGCAGCAATCGTTCGATTTTGGAGTGGCTCTTATGCGCTATTCAATTCTCGCTATGGGGGCAGGTGAAAAGTTTAATCTTATCATTGTTAGTGAAGAGGGATTATTTAGCCCTTCTGACGACTGGCTTGATGGGGGTGAAGATGGTGATAAAAGGGTGAAAAAGTTTCTCTCGGAATATGTCCCTGCAGGAACAGCCGATTTGTCCCCTGCCGTTGCTCGTGCGCTCCTAAAAAAGGCCAAAAGCATAGTAATTATCACCAACAGGTCCATTAGCAATGCTAATAAAATAGTTGAGAAGGCTCGTAAGGCATCAGTAAAGATTTACCTCGTCGGACTCGAACCGCTTGAAGCAAGTGCGTTAGAAACGATGAAAATCCTTGCAAGTAAGACGGGGGGTGATTTTCGCCATCTAACTGCATCGGAGATTATGCAGTGGATTGACGATGCAGAGCCGCTGCCGTAATAGTGGGCAATTAGCGATCATCGGGCTTCAGGTATCGATGCGGGGTGGTGAGATAGGCAGCCGGTTGCTACAGGATTAGCCCATAAGCGACAACGGAGAAAATCTCATCTTCATCCTTGTAAAAGTTTTGTCTACTGGCTATGAGTATTGCTTCATATGATATTATCTTGTCAACAGAGTTTGTAAGGAGACAAAAATGATTATTATCGGGGAGAAGATTAACGCAACACGGAAGCCCATTGCAGCGGCAATCTCTGCCAAGGATGAAGAGCATATCATCACCACGGCTAAGGATCAAGTTGCTGCCGGTGCCGATTATATTGACCTCAATGGTGGAGACCCGAACCCCGAGACGGAAGCCGCCAATATGGAATGGCTTGTAAAGTTGGTGCAGGACAATGTTGATGTACCACTCTGCCTGGATTCATCTAACATTAAAGCCATTGAAAGAGGACTTGCACTGGTGAAAAGTAAGCCGATTGTCAATTCTATCACGCTTGAGTCTGAGCGGCTCGAATCGTTTTTGCCCGTCCTTGCTGAACATGAATGCATGGTTATCGGGCTTTGCCTTTCGGACGATGGTATGCCTCGGGGGGTGGATGACCGTTTCGATCGTGCTGCCAGATTGATAGATCAGCTTACGGGTATAGGGAAGAAAATAGACGAGATTATTATCGATCCTGCTTTTTTGCCTGTCTCGGCAGAGCCCGAATCTGGCAAGGCTGTTTGTCAAGCCATTGCAAAGATTCGCGAGAAATTCCCCGAAGTTCACATCGGCGGTGGACTAAGCAACGTAAGTTTCGGCTTGCCGAAGCGGAAGTTTATCAACCTGGCGATGGTCTCGATGGCAATTAGCAACGGGATGGATACAGCCATTGTTGATCCTTGCACGCCTTACATGGTGCCGATTATCCTCGCTGCTGAGGCTATCTGCGGTGCGGATCAATGGTGCGCTAATTATATTTCCGCTTATCGTGACGGTCGCCTTGGCTGATACGGCGGGGTTTTGATACTACGGATGTATGCGTGATGGTTCAAAAGGCTCGAGGCATCATTGAATTGCCCGATCGTCAGATCGAATGTGAAGTTGAAGTACCCACCTTGCTTATCGATCTGGCTGAAAGGGAGGGGATAATCCTTAATGTCGCCTGCGGTGGGAAGGGAACTTGCGGCGGATGTGCCGTTGATTTACTTTCCGGGAAGTTCTCTAACCGAAACGGGGAAGAAATTTCCTTCCCCCAGGGCAGTCCCCACCGTGTACTTTCCTGCCAGACCGTTCTTTTGGAAGGTCCCTTTCGGATAAGAGTGCCTCGGTATAGTTTAGTCTCTGCCGGTGAACGGGTGGTTATGGATTTTGCCCATGCCCCTAAGGTTACACTCAGACCTGCTGTCAGGAAGGAGCATATCAAACTTATCAAGCCCGCGATGCCCGATCAGCGGGGCATTATCGAGCGTATCGTTGACGAACTGAAAAGGCGGGGCTATCAACAACCTATAAGGGCATCGGTGTATGTTGCGAGGAAGATAGATTTCACGCTTGATAGCGAGAGAGAGTTGACCGTTACTGTTGCCAATGGTGATTTAGGCAGCCATATCATTCGGATTGAACAGGGTGATACCACTTCGAGTCTCTACGGTGTTGCTGTTGATGTAGGAACGACGACCGTTGTTGTATCGCTGGTCGATCTTAATACAGGAAAGATCATCGATACCGTCAGTTCTTATAATCAGCAGATAAGACGATGTGATGACGTCGCCAGTAGAATTGCCTATGCAAGCAATCAGGAGGGGCTTGAGCAGCTGAGGGAATTGGTTGTCGAATCGACTATCAATCGGTTATTGGGGCTTTTGCAGTCTCGGCACGGTTTATCGGCAGACGACATTTCTTATATGACCGTTGCAGGGAATACCGTTATGACGCACCTGTTGTGCGGAATATCACCTGTAGGACTTGGCGGCGTGCCTTTTATACCGGTGAGCAACTTTCCTGGTCCTTACCGTGCAGACCAGCTGCACCTGTTGATAAATCCTGAAGCCAGGGTGGACTTGCTACCGTCGGCGGCAGGGTATATCGGGGGCGATATCACCGCTGATATGCTAATCTGCAACCTGACCGAGCAGGATGAACTGACGGTGCTGGTGGATGTGGGGACGAATGCCGAAATCGTCGTCGGAAATCGCAATCGTCTTATTGCTTGTGCAGCCCCGGCGGGGCCAGCCTTTGAAGGAAGTGGGATTACCGCCGGGATGCGCGCTTCGACCGGCGCAATCGATTCATTCAAACTCGATGATATCGAGGCAGAACCTGAATATACGGTAATCGGTGATACTGCACCGGTGGGCATCTGCGGTAGTGGACTAATTGACTTTGTCGCACAAGTGTATCGAGCAGGAATTATATCGGCTACGGGTAGGTTTACTGACGATGCTATCAAACGATGCCCACGTGTGGGTAGATTCCCTGACAGAAATGGGCAAGAGGTGCTCGCTTATGAAGTTGTATCAGCCGAGCAGCTCGAGGACGGTCTTGCCCCTATTATCGTTACTGAGCGGGACATTGCTACCCTGCTTCAAGCAAAGGGCGTTATATTTGCTGCCCTTCAGATTGCACTAAAGCATTTCGGTAAAGCCGTCTCGATTACCCAAGGTTGCTTCGATGGAATCAAACGATTTTACCTTGCAGGTGGATTTGCCCGCCATGTGAATCTTGATAATGCCGTCATCATGGGGTTGCTTCCTGATATTGACAGAGAGAAATATACATTTATCGGCAATGGTTCGCTGGCAGGGGCATATCTGACACTCTTGGATGAGCAAATTCGCGATAGACTCCCTCACATCACCACGTCGCTGGAGGTTATCGAACTGAACCTTGATAAGGATTTTGAAGAAGCCTACACGCTTGCAATGCTGCTACCTGAGGTATGATTTTCTGCTTATTCTCGCCTATCTAATATCCTTTACATCGCAGCAGACGATAGTTATGGTTTTTGGCGGAATTGGTGGGAATTGATGGGAAGGTGAAACTTGATCGTAACAGGGGGATTGCTGGATTACCTTTCAACTTCTGGTTCGGGTTCAGCTATCTGGATTTTTGCTAAGGCTGTGGTGGTATCTTCTTCGAATTCAAACACGTTATCGAGTCCGGCTACTTCAAGAATCCCGTAAATCTGGCTATTCACACCACAGATAAGCAATTTGTTATTGCTTTGCTGTAGTTTCTTCCTTAGTAATAGCAGCGAGGAAATGTTGGATGAGTTAAGGTGGCTTATGGCGGAGAGGTTCAAAATCACATGTGCAGGTTTTGCCGAGACCATATCCATAAGGGTGCTCATCTCATCGGAGAATTGTGGATCGTCAGAAAACTCTGCCACGATTACTTTTTTTGACCACCTCTGAATCGTCATTTATTTCAATCTCCTTGATTGTTTTGACCTTGCATAGGCATATTCCTTAATCGACATTATGAGGGCATATCATTGATGTCAAACCAAAAATGATTTGACGGAGTCGTTGACTTCATGTAGTTATGTGGTATAAGTAGGCGAGTCTTGATAGTCCGCGGCCGGTTTGTTCCAGTTTGTTCGATTTAGACAACTGGCGACTCTGCTGAAATCGCTTATGTAGGGGAATTGAATTGATGAACCTGCCATGTTTGCAGTATCCCGAAATGCCCCATCGAGGCGCAAAGATGTAATTATTGCAAATAGAAGGAGATACGGATAAACGCGTGAATGGCACGGCTATTGCTTAAGTTTCATATGGAACGATTATCGCAGAGTTCGGGGTTTTTGAAATAAGGTAAATTAGAAAAAGGAAAGGAGGTGATGGAAAATGGCAATCGTGAAGCGCGGTGATCGGTTTGACAGGTCGTTGTCTCGGCTGAGAGACGAGGTCAGCGAATTGTTCGACAGGTTCTTTGCCGATTGGGACTTGGCCTGGCCACTTAGCGGTGAGAGGTATTGGTGGCCTGCCGTTGACGTTGCCGAGACCGATGATGAGGTCATTGTCAAGGCAGAGCTACCGGGAATGAAGAGCGAGGATATTGAGATATCGGTTCTCAACAATACCCTCACGCTGAGTGGCGAAAAGAAAGAGTCTCAGGAAGAGAAGGGCAAGGGCTATTATCACGTTGAACGACGGTACGGCAAGTTCCGCAGAGATATCCCCTTGCCCACCAGCGTAGATGCTGACCGAGTAGAAGCGAAGTTCAAGGACGGTGTCCTGACGGTGACGCTACCCAAGACCGAACAGGCCAAGCCCAAGCGGATCGAGGTTAAAACCGAGTAAATTTCTGCCGATAAATTTTTACCTACCATCAGACCATGCGGCGCGGATGGAGTTTATCGTGATAGGTTGCGATAATCTGCTCCGTCCGTGCCGCGTATAATACATTGGAACTTATACATTGTTTGTTCGTCGAACGAATGACAACGAATGACGATGCGAAAATCCTGAAATTACGGAGAAAAACACAGTGACCAAGAAAAAAAGCACAGCACGAGCATCACGGAGCACCAAAACCAAAAGCAGCACT
This sequence comes from Planctomycetota bacterium, assembly GCA_021160865.1. Taxonomy (GTDB): domain Bacteria; phylum Planctomycetota; class Phycisphaerae; order SM23-33; family SM23-33; genus JAGHBS01. Next base: position 5,750 of record JAGHBS010000062.1, read on the forward strand.
AAAACCAAAAGCGCCACCAAAACTGAAAGCAGCACTAAACGAAAGACCGTAAAGGCTTCGAAGTCAAAGAAGTCGCACCTTACCAAGAAGGATATCGAAAAGTTTAAACAAATGCTGCTTGCTAAAAGGGATGAACTCATCGGCAATATCAGGGAGATGCAGGAAGAAACCGCCCAGATGACAGGTAGCGGGAAGAAGGATGACCTGCTGGCCGGCGATCTTGCTGATATGAGTACCGCTGCCTCGATGGTGGAAACCGGCGCGGAGTTTCTCGACAGGCAAAGCCGCTTACTTGAGGACATCGAGGAGGCATTGAAACGCATCGAAGACGGTACATACGGATATTGTCTCGCCACCGGCAAGCCCATCAGCAAGGCACGGCTTGAGGTTATCCCCTGGGCTAAATATTGCACTGAATACGCCCAAAGTCTGGAAAAATCTCGAAACCGAGTAGTCCGATAATTGGTTCTAATTGGTTCGATAATTGCTCATATAATTTCTTGCAAAACCACATTCTCAGTCGCTCGTTGCCGCGGTGTACCTTTGGTTTCTGTCCGCCCATGTCGCTCGGCAAGGTTTGCTGCTACAGGCTTTCTGCGGAGTAGCCCAGTAAGGTTAGATAGGCAGAATTATCAGTTAATCCAATTAATCCAATTCCCTTTGACGGACTGAGTTGTACATCAGGATTGATAAAGTAATCTGTAATATTTATCATTCATGCCAAAAAATGAAAGGGAAGGTAATCTGATGAAGCAGGAGACAATGATACTCAAACCCATCGGGATAATCCATTCGCCATTTACATCTCCGCAGGGCGTACCAATTCAGCCTACCTTTGCGGCAGGAACAGAAGGACGGGTGGAGGTATTCGAGGAATATGTTGACGGATTGAAGGATTTGGATGGCTTTGAGCGAATATGGTTGCTTTACTGGTTTCATAAGTCATCTCCAGCCAGACTCATCGTCAAGCCCTATATGGACAAAGTCGAACGTGGGCTATTTGCAACACGTGCACCGTCCAGGCCTAATCCGATTGGTATCTCTGCGGTTCGCTTGCTTGGGATTGACGGTAGATTTCTCCGCATAGCCGATGTAGATATCCTCGACGGTACGCCTTTGCTTGACATCAAGCCATATTCTCCACGGTTTGATCATTTTGATGTTTCCCGCCACGGCTGGCTTGAGGAAGCACCGGGCAAACCTATTGCTGATGACCGATTCAGCAAAGGCGAATCCGAATAAATTGAATGTTTTCCCTCAGGCTGATGGGGCAAGGATACAATCATTGAAGGGTGGATTATTTTTGTAAGAAACAAAACCTTTATAGAAAATGCATTGTTATTGAGAAAGATATAGGCAGGTGGTATAATCCCCCTCCACAGCGGCGCGGAAGGAAACTTACCCGTGCTGTCTGTTGAGTTCAGGATAAAAAGGATAAAAAGGTGTAGGTGAGAGTTGTTTCGTCGGGTTTGTGTAATTAGATGAAAGGAGAAAGTACCGTGGCTGACTTGAACATTAAACCTGCAGATCAGTGCAAGTATGATGCAGTTTCGCTTGGTGAGGTGATGATGAGAATTGATCCGGGCGACGTTCCCACCGCTCGGGCAAGGACGGCTCGAATCTGGCATGGTGGGGGTGAAACCAATGTGGCTGAAGGATTGAGTTATTGCTTCGGATTGCGGACGGCGGTGGTGACGGCATTGGTCGATGACGGTATCGGCAGGAATATCGAAAACCAGATGCGTGAAGCCGGCGTGGATACCTCGCTTATCATCTGGTTCAATACCGACGGTAAGGGAAAGTTTTCCACCGATAAGAAGGGTACACTTCATAATGGCGTGAACTTCACCTGGCGGGGCAAGGGCGTGCTACCTTCTATTACCGAGTATTATCGAGCACATACGCCGATTCGCGAGATTAAACCGGGCGATTTTGATTGGAAAGGACTTTTCGACCAGGGCGTTCGATGGTTTCACACCGGCGGGATTTACACGCTCATCTCGCCGAGTTCCGGGCAGGTTGCCCTTGAAGCATTGAAGGCTGCCGGCGAGGCAGGAACGTTCCGCTCGTTCGATTTGAACTATCGTTCCAAGGTCGAGCCTGATAAGGAGCGTGCCAGAAAGCAGAACCGCCAGATTGTCGAGCATTGCGATTTCCTCGTGGGCAATCAAAGTGATTTTGAAGATGCCCTCGGTGAGGAGACGCGC
>JAGHBS010000267.1 GCA_021160865.1 Planctomycetota bacterium
GCCCGAGCCCAACTTGAATAATACGAATGGCTTCCATCTTTTGAAAATCTCCTTGCATACAGCATATTGATCAGCCTTGTGGGAGCAGGTGAATAACATATCAAGCAGCGATTTAAAGAAGGTCATCAATGATTAAAATGCCTCGTTCCGGTGAAGATCATTGCCAGGTCCAGTTCATCGGCACGGGCGATGACTTCGTCGTCCTTTTTTGCCCCACCGGGCTGGATAACTGCGGTTGCTCCAACGTCAACCGCCCAATCGAGCGAATCGGGGAACGGGAAAAATGCATCCGAAGCCAGTACGCATCCGTTTGTATCGACGACACCTCCGCCGCCGTAAGCGCGGGCAATCTGGGCAGCCAAGCGGGCTGAATTGACCCGACTCATCTGACCGGCACCAGCACCCAAAAGGACCTTATCCTTAGCCAGTACTATCGCATTAGATTTGACATGCTTGCAGATAAGCCAGGCAAATCGCATATCTTCCATTTCTTTCTCGCTTGGCTGGCGCCTGGAGACAATCTTCCAGTTATCCTCATTCAATCCGAGCGTATCACGATCCTGAACAAGCAAGCCCCCCACAACATACTTGAGATATTTCTCCTTGTTGCGATTTTTTGTAAACTCACCCACTTCAAGCAACCTTACGTCCTTTCCCCAACCTTCTTTTGCACGAATGATTTCGACCGCTTCGGGCTCGAATGATGGGGCGATGATAATCTCGGCGAAAAATCCACCTGCACCGGCGGGCTTGCCCCATCGCTGATAGGTTTCGGTAATTGCCCTTGCCAATTCATCCGTGACCGGACGATTTACTGCGATTATCCCCCCCATGCACGCATTGACGTCGCCGAAGTAGGCCTTGCGATACGCTTCAACCAGGTCGTCATCAACGGCACAGCCAGCAGGATTGGCATGCTTGATTATCGCAACGGCAGGGGAATCAAACTCCTTTATCAGTTCCAATGCACCATTGGCGTCAAAGTAATTGTTGTATGAAATGGATTTGCCACTGATGAGCCTTGCCCTGCCAATGCAAGGTTCATCTTTGGCAGAAGGGCTGATATAAAAGGCAGCCCTTTGATGGGGATTTTCACCATAACGCAGCGGATTTTCAGACTTACGGTAACTCAACGTCAAACGATCGGGAAACTCCTCGCCGATTTGCTCTGCCAGATAAGTATTGATAACTGTGTCGTAATGGGCAGTGAGACAAAAGGCAGCGTGGGCAAGCCGTTGCCTCGTCTCAAAAGTGGTACAGCCATCGTTGGCTCGCATCTCCTCGAGGATAAGGGCATACTGACTGGCATCGGTGATAACGGTGACGAACTTGTGATTCTTAGCGGCTGACCTTACCATCGTCGGCCCACCGATGTCTATCATCTCAACGGCATCATCAAGCGAACAGCCCGGCTTGGCGATGGCCTGCTCAAAGGGATATAGCCCTACGCACACCAGGTCCACCGGCTCTATGCCGTATTTCTCCATGTCGGCTTGATGTTCAGGGTCATCCCGCAGGGCTAATATCGCACCGTGAACCTTCGGGTGAAGCGTTACTACCCGATGACCGAGCATTTCGGGAAAGCCCGTCCACTCCTGAATGTACCGCACCTTCACCCCGGCTGATTCTATCGTCTTGGCTGTCCCGCCTGAGGAAATAATCTCCACAGCCATATCCGATAATGCTTTTGCAAAGTCAGCTATACCGGTCTTGTCATAAACGCTGATTAAGGCACGCTTAATCTTAACTTTCATCGTCCCTCTGTCCTTTCTTATTCAGTCAATGCAAATTCCCTATAGGGATGCTCTCTAAGCATCTTCGACGTCAGGTTCTTGATTGATTTTGGCGTAATACACACCAATAGACCATCCTTGCTGGCAGCAAATATAACGGGCTTGAGGCAATTGGGGATGAATAAGTCCAGACCAATCATCGGTATAGACTTTTCCACCTTTCCGAGCATTTCTCTCACGAGTAATAATTGATTGTGGCAATCCAAGACAAATACATAGGACTTACGATTCATTTTTGCACAGGCTAAGACCAATCTACCTTCTGGTAAAGACCATCTTTGCCGTCCCTTGGCGATGTCAATGGCATAAAAACCATCACCGTAGGCATACTGGAATATACTCTCCCGTCCAACCTGCACTGCCTGTCGGAGCGGGCCTTGGGTGACAAATGTCCATAATGCATCACCAGTAAGATTATCATATGCGTAAAGTCGGTAATCCTCACTTGGAACGAAACAACCTCGTTTATCCACCACGAAATCAGCTGAGATCGGTCCATCTGTCAGCTGCTGCCAGAGATACCGATTGCCGGTAATCCGAGTAGGATCAATAGCGCGAAACTTACCATCCTGACTGGCAATATAAAGATGACCGCCAAACAATCTTGGCCTGGCAGTAATTACATCACCGGTAGACATCTCCCATTGACAAAGACCATCGGCAAGCCTGATGGCATAATATCGCCCCTTCACTGAAGCAACGTAATAATGAACGCCATCTGAACAGCCGGGGGTATTGGCAGCAAATTTCAGGTCAAACTCACGAACCAATTGCCCCGTCTGACGATTGAGTATTATCAATTTACTTAGCGTATTGATTATCACGGCATCGAACGCAGGTAAGACATCCTTAGGATTCGGTTTGAGTATTTCTTTTATCCCCATCGACTTAGGCAGTTCCAACTTATCAACATGACAAGGGGCGAAAACCCGCTGAACACCACGAACTGTGAAACTCCATAGATACCTACCACTAACGGCATCGGTGGCGATGAGACGATTGCGATTGGTTAGCGCATAAAGGTTTTCATCACACCTCCAAAGGTTTCTTACCATCTCGCCTTTTCGCAAGGGTAGTTTCGCCTGCCAGTAATAC
>JAGHBS010000035.1 GCA_021160865.1 Planctomycetota bacterium
GAGTATCCTTGCGCCAAGTGGAATTGCAGCCCCCTTTAGACCGTCAGGATAACCCTTGCCATCATATCGCTCATGATGAAAGCGTACGGCAGGAATCTGATGCTCGAGTATTCCGATACCTTCGAGAATTTTCGCACCCATGATGGGATGTTTTTTCATCAGCTGCCATTCCCGTTCATTCAATTCGCCCTCCTTGAGCAAAATGCTATCAGGTAAACTGATTTTACCAATATCATGAAGTTTGGCAGCGTGAGAAATACCCTCGACTACATGCTGGGGTAAATGCATTTGCTTTGCTATTAGAGTTGCATATCTGCATACATTGGCAGAGTGATTTTTAGTTAGTTTATCCCGCATTTCCAAAGCAGCGACCAGACTATCCATTGATTTTTCAAACAACATTCTTGATCGAACATCCTGACTTGAGATTACTGTTGCGCGTGTCGTCAACTTGTCATACCGCTTCTCCTTCCCCACGAATAATTCTACCTCCTCGTTAGCAACAGCAATTTGATTTCTGCCCCCACGCTTGGCGACATATAAGGCTTGATCAGCCAGGCCCACGAATTCTTCCGGACTATTAATCCCACGCGCACTTATATCAGTAATTCCAATCGAAACAGTACAAGCCACTTTCAACTCTCCCTTACCGATAGGCCTTTCGGCAAGGCGTTGCTGGCTTCTTTGGGCAACTGTAATTGCTTCGGATAAATCTGTTTCAGGCATCAATACTGCAAATTCATCGCCGCCAAACCTTGTAGCAATATCTTGCGAACGGACTTCCTGCCTTAGTACCTCGGCAAGGTTTTGAAGCATCAGGTCGCCTACCTGATGGCCAAAGGTATCATTGGTTGTTTTGAAATGATCGACATCCATAATCATCAGTGCTAATGGACGATTGTACCGTCGGGCACGATAAAACTCACGCACAAGCGAGCGTTCAAAGGTGCGTCGATTCCATAAATTCGTAAGGAAATCAGTAGAGGAAAGTTTTTCAACATGAGCCAAGACACGCTCAAACCGTTTGGATAGCACCAATGCCTCTCCGCGCAAGCCTTCTGAAAGACTATCAACCTTCTGTCCAGATCTTAGCCGTTCGACTCGCTTCAGCAAGGTCGCTGTTGGTCCGGATATGAGGGTGTGAATGATTATAATCATCAAACCAGCAAATCCTATAATCAATCCTACTGTTACGATGAGCGCCTCATGAATCATATGCACCTGACGAACGAACTGGGCAGCACCTGACACCATAATATACCCCACTGGTACCCCCGTTGAATCACGCAAAACATTAGCACCTTTTACAAAGTAATCACGTGTCGTCCAGAGAATCCGTCCATACGTTGAAACCGGCTCCTCTTTCGGTAATTCATAAGCGGATACAACCTCAACTTTGGCACCAACGACGGCTGAAATTTCTGTAAAGAAAGAGGCGTCCATCGGCCTTATGGACACAATATATCCAATCTTTCGCCCATCGTCTCGTCGTATCGCACAACGTGCAAATAATGCCAGACCAAGAGGAGTTTTGCCTATCCCGAAAACATCCTCACGATTTGAATACACACGAAAGAAAACTGACCCACTGATATCTTCGTGTGGCTTGAATAAATTGAACCTTACCAACCTCCTATCCTTCTTACTCCATGCCGCTAACACTTTCTTCTCTGCATCGCATAGAACTATCGCCGATACTCCCTTTGCCTGAAATGACACATTGGGCAATTCATTCTTCGCATCAGATATATTCTCTCTACCAATGTACTCTCTAATTTCTGGGCGAGTTGACCAAGCGGTAGTGAGCATAAGGATACGATTCCCCTCTGCCCGGAAGAAGTACTCGCTTAGCCGTATCCAATCTGATACGACCTGCCGTCGAATACGCTGGGTTTGCCTGTCCAAATGGGGACGGATATACGCAAGATGAAGTAGCACGACGCCCCCTGCCCACACTATCGCAACTATCAACAGTATGAATGATGACCTAACGAAACCTCTCGCCTTTGTCCACATATCTCAACTTACTCCTTACTGCACAATCTCGTGGGCCGGGGGATTCCACCTATATGATAAACAGGCGAAAATTCACTTCACGTACACTTCCCTACAGGGTTGTAAGGACCTTGGCGAGGATTAGTTGATTGTTTATTCGGAACAATTCACTCCAAACTTGAAAAAGAAATGTTTTTGCAAGTGTGCATGTGAAATTGGAAAACAATAATCTTGACAAAATCCTTTACTCTGGAAGGTCAATTTGCTATAAGGCGTTATCATACTTAAATGGTTGTCGGTAAAAATTGATGGAAATTAAACGTAAGGAGTACGCCAGTGGCATACGTAATCGACGAAAACTGTACTGCTTGTGGAACATGCAAGGATGTCTGCCCTGTTGAGGCAATTAACGAAGGTGAACCCATCTATACGATAAACCCCGATACGTGTATCGATTGTGGGCAATGCGCTGATGCTTGTCCAGTTGATGCAATCCACCCACAGTAATATATCATCTACAAGTGCCGAGACAAAATGCATTTTTAATCATCGTATCGTAAGAATGATACGCACACTGGTGGTGTTTTGATTTAGTAGGGATTTACCCAGAGCAAGGACGAGAGGCGGAAGGAAGATAAGATTAGGCCCCGTTTTTGTGTGTTAAGTCCCAAGACACTTGTGTATCCCATTACCTCTTATAGCATCCAAAAGCAAACTCCTCACAGGAACATTACGCATTAAAAAGCGTCTAATCTTTCTATCATGATACCACTGTTCAGATTCATCCGATATAATTGAAGTATCGAAATGGCCTTTTCACAAGGAATAATATGACAAAGAGAGCCCTCAAGATAATCCTGATAAGCCTTGTATTAACTATTTCTACGGTACCGCAATATACCTCTGCCCAAACTGCTGAGCAAAATGCAACGAGCCGACGGGCAAATCTGCCTATAATCAAAAAGAGCAAAACTACTCTTTCCCTCACCCAGGCAAGGAAATTTTACATCCAGGGCAAATACAACCAAGCCATTAAAACGTATAAGTCGCTGCTGACAAATCCTGCTCTGGCAATCTCTGCTCGAATAGGATTAGCAAAAACATACGCAATCATTGGGCGATATGACGATGCAATAAAGACACTGAAACTATGCGCCCAGCGAGCAGCAAACAACGCTGATTGGCATGTGCTCATCTCTGAACTTTTCGTCAAGAAGGGGAATTATCATCAAGCACAACATCATGCTCGCAAGGCGTTTTTTATAAGCAAAGATTGGGCACCAGCAATATACCAACTTGGTAAAGTGCTTGAAATCCTTGGGAAGAAATCCGAAGCAATAAAAATCTACAAGCAGATAGACAGGGCTGTTGCGAGAAAAGATTTCACTCACGATGCACGAAGCCTAACTGCTGCGGGGATGGTGCTGGCAAGGTACGCAACGCTCACCGGTCAAAAGGCATCGATGCAAGCACCGAATATCCTTCACAACTATTTCCAGCGGGCATACCAGGAGGTTGACAAGCAATACTGGCCTGCCAACGTTGCTGCCGGGATGTTCCTGCTGGAAAAGCACAATCCCCGTGCCGCAGGGCAAGAGTTCAGCCTGGCTTTGAAGACAAATCCACGCATTCCCGATGCTCTGGTAGGAATGGGGCTGATCTCCTTGCAACGCTGGCGATTTGAACAAGCAATCGCCCAGGCTGATAAGGCGTTAAGTATCAACCCCAACAGTTCCAATGCATTGTTGCTCAAGGCTGCTGTTTATATGCAATGGCGGAAATTCGATAAGGTCCGCCCGATAATAGACAAGGTCTTGAAGGTAAATCCGAATAATCTCGATGCGCTTTCATTGGCAGCAGCGCTTTACGAGCGGCTTTATCAACCCGAAAAGGCAAAACCTTTCATTGAAAAAGTTGAGCAAATAAATCCACAATACGCTCTACTCTACCAGACAATCGCTAGGTGGCTTTCAGCAGGTAGACAATTTGAGCGCGCGGAAGGATATTACAAAAAGGCAATAAAACTCGCACCGGAACTGGCTGGCCCCGTGACAGGTTTGGGTCTGTTATACATGCAAACCGGTCAGGAGGAATTAGCCGCTAAGACGCTCAAAAAGGCTGCCGAAATAGACGACTACCGTGCCGATGTTCAGCGGTATCTTCACCTGCTGAAGAAACTTCGCAACTTCAAGGTTAAGGAAACAAAACATTTCATCATCAAAGTTGACGGTAAGACCGATGCCGTTCTGCTGGACTTGCTCGCCGAGCATGCCGAGCGGATTTACCCAGAAATATGCAGCGATTTCGACTACCATCCCACTGGCAAGACCCTCATAGAATTATTCCCCACGCACGAGGATTTCTCCGTTCGTATAAGCGGTAAGGGCTGGATTGGAACGGTTGGTGCTTGCACAGGCCCGGTAATTGCGATGTCTGCACCTGACCCGCTTCGGGGCGGGTTCGGCTCATTCAACTGGGCAGTGGTTGTAAGGCACGAGTTCACTCACACCGTAACGCTTGCTGCCACGAAGAATCGCATTCCACACTGGTTTACCGAGGCATGCGCGGTCTGGGAACAGCCCGATAGAAGAAGTTTCAATGCCGTCAAGATGTTGGTCGACGCTGTCCGAAACAACAGGCTCTACCCGGTCAAGTCGCTCAGCTGGGGGTTCATCAGGCCAAGTCGTCGGGGTGCACGCTCGCTGGCATACGCCCAATCCGAATGGATATTCGAGTACATCGTCGAAACAAAAGGATATGAAACCATTGTCAAGATGCTAAAGGCCTTTCGTGATGGCTGGCCGCAGGAAAAGGTCTTCAAAGAAATCCTGGGTTGCAGCGAACGGGAGTTTGATAAACAATTTGCTCGTTGGGCTAAAAAGCAGATTATCGCCTGGGGATTTGATCCTTATCCAACCCCTTCACTGACTCAATCCGCTCGTATGGTCAGAAATAACCCCACATCAGCAGAGGCCCACGCCAACTACGCACGGGCATTGTTCGCAAGAGGTGCATTAGATCGTGCTGAACTGCAAGCCCGCCGAGCGCTGGAAATAGACCCCACCAACGCTCGTGCCCAGGCAGTACTGGGGGTGATCCAGCTACGGCGACGAAAATACGATGATGCCATCGAAACGTCGAAGAGATTAGAAAAAATCAACCCCCGAAGCCATATAGCAGCCAAGATAATGGC
>JAGHBS010000181.1 GCA_021160865.1 Planctomycetota bacterium
GCACAGCAATGTAGAAACACACCATTGCAAATGTCATAAATAAAATCATCAGCATGTCCGGTCTGGCGCTTCTGCCACGGGCGTAAAGCCCCAGTGAAGTTGCCAGCATCAATGCTGCGATAAAAGCAGCACGGTGAGAGAACATCCTTCTCCCCAACAGCAACACCAGCACCGATAACAGCACCCCTGCCAGAGCAGAAGGCAAACGAGCGGTGAACTCGTTCAGGGGAAGTCCCAGTTTCAATAAACCTGCAAGGCACCAATATGCCAAGGGCGTCTTGACCAATCTCGGCTCACCATTGAAGACAGGTACCATCCAGTGATTGAAAGTCGTATTGGGCGGTAGCGGATCGGCAGATACTTCCGGATTCAACCAATATGAAGGATTAGCCATCGCTTTTGCCGTAACGGCTACGTAGGCTTCATGACCTTTCAAATCAGGCAAATCAAGTCGCCAGAACATCACCACGCAGGACACCACGATAACCAATATGTAATGCCAGGTTGACGAGGTATCTCTATGCTCGACCTTTTCCATAAGGCTTTCTCCTGCTTCTCAAAGCCAACGTAAAGAACTTGAATAATTTCTTTGTCATTTATTCCAAACAAATTATCAGCCGTTATTGTTATCAATTGCAACCATGACCTGCTTGTACGTCTTCAGGCAAGTAGCAATGCATCTTTACAACAGCAGCGGAAAATGGTATCATTCCGTTGTGTTTAATTCGACCTCTGAATTAATCTAAGTTATTCAAAGTTGTTCTTTTTAGATGGAGCATGTGAAATAATGCTAATCCCCTGAGTTTGATTATGGCAAGCAAATAGGCTAAAAGCAGAAAGGAAGATATTATGATTAATGAAAAGGCAGAAAAGTATCCACTGCAAGATGTAGCCGAGCCGAATCTCTTCCGGGACATTTTTCCTTATGATGAATTGCCGCGAGTACCGTTTGATGGCAAAACCGTCCCGATGAATCCTGCCAAGGAGATTTGGATTACCGATACAACTTTTCGTGATGGTCAACAGGCAAGGCCGCCATACACGGTCAAGCAGATTGTCGATATATACAAACTGCTCCACAAGTTGGACGGTGGCAGCGGATTAATCCGTGTTTGTGAATTTTTCCTGTACTCCAAGCGCGACCGTGAAGCAGTCGATAAATGTCGTGAACTCGGCTTCGATTATCCCCGTGTAACTGGCTGGATTAGAGCGGTAAAGAGTGATTTCAAACTCGTCAAGGAGATGGGGCTTGACGAAACCGGCATTTTGACCTCGTGCAGCGATTATCACATCTTCTTGAAACTCAACAAGACTCGCAAACAAGCGCTGGAGATGTACCTTGATATTGTCAAGTCAGCCCTCGATGCCGGGATAACCCCGCGCTGCCATTTAGAGGATATCACTCGCGCGGATTTCTATGGCTTCGTCGTGCCATTTGCAATCGAATTGATGAAACTGCGGGAGCAATACGGCAGGGATGTGAAGATTCGCCTGTGCGATACGCTCGGTTTTGGTGTGCCTTGGGATGAGGCTGCCTTGCCTCGAAGCGTGCCGAAACTGGTACATGGATTAATCCATGATGCAGGCGTGCCGGGGGAGTTAATGGAGTGGCACGGACATAACGATTTCCACAAAGCGGTCATCACTCCTGCAACTGCCTGGCTTTACGGCTGTGCTGCCTGCAACGGTGCATTGCTTGGAACAGGTGAACGAACCGGAAATACCCCCATCGAGGCGATGGTAATCGAGGCAGCCCAAATCAACGGCAGACACACCCCGGGCGTCGATTACAAAGTCCTCACTGAAATAGCAGAATACTTCGCTAAGGAAATAGAACACACTCTACCGTCGAATTATCCGCTGGTCGGCAAGGGCTTCAATGTAACCCGTGCGGGCATCCATGCTGATGGCTTGCTGAAGAATGAAGAAATATACAATTGTTTCAACACCGAAAAAATCCTCGGCAGACCCGTCGGCGTGGTCATTACCGATAAGAGCGGGGCAGCCGGTATAAAGCACTGGATAGAACAGCATTTCAACATTGATGTTGCCAAGGATGACCCCCGCTTGCTGGCAATCAAGGAGCGTATCGAAAGCGAATATGAAGCCGGCAGAACCACGGCCATCAGCGATGAGGAAATGTTCGCTTGGTACAAAGAAGCCTTCGGGGAAAAATAGGCGGGGTAGGCTGAATTCGAGCAAAAACAAATGAATTTGTAATGAATTGCTCATACGCTTATGTTTGAGCAATCCCCGTAATTTCAAACAATCTTCAAGCACGAGGTGAATAAATGCCACTCCCAAGAAAGAGATTTTCAGAGTGGGACAAGGATGATTTAGAAGCCCTTATCAGAGAACCGGCTGCGGAAGAATCGGCTCGGTTGGATTTCAAGGCTGATTGCAAGATTTTGTCAAAGGTTGAGGACAAGAGGGATAAAGCCCGGCGTGATATTCTGGTTGATATATCTGCAATGGCAAATGGTGTAGGTGGTGCGTTAATCATAGGTGTCAGGCAAACGGGGAAGCCTGATCAGCCACCTTTTGCCGAGAAAATCGAGGGGATTGAAAACAGCAAAGTAGAGGATCTTAAAAAGGCAATTGACAATTTGGTAAATACTCACCTTGATGTGCGTCCTGCACCGTTAGAATACCATGTGATACCATGTAAAAAAAATCGTTCGGTGGTTATAATTGAGATACCAGCAAATACATATTCTTTGAGCATGGTTACCTATAAGCAAATCAATCAGTTCTGGATAAGAAGAGATACGAATAATCGCCTTATGACAACAGACGAAATTGAATACAGGTTTGGTCAGTTTGCCAAGGTCAGGGATTCCGCCACGGAGGAATTGAACAAAATCCACGAGGAATTACTACAAAAATGTGGGCCTAAAACAATGGTCTGGTTTGCTGGTGTCCCCATAAGCCGGGCAAGAGATCATATCCCCGTAAAAGTAAGGCAAATGCAATCTATTTTAGAAAAATCATCCTATTTCAATAATGCTCCTTCGGAAAAGCCGAAGGGAGGTTATTGTACTCCTTATATATTTTCGAAGTTCTTGGCACCTTCACTCAAAGGATTGAAGTGTGAAAGACCTGAGGCTATTCTTGAAATCAGGC
>JAGHBS010000257.1 GCA_021160865.1 Planctomycetota bacterium
CCATACTCCTTGCGGTGCCCTCGATTTGCTTGATGGCACCATCGAGATCGAAGCAGTTCATATCTGCCATTTTCGTTTGTGCGATTTCGCGTATCTGCTCTCGTGTGACCTTGCCGACTTTCTCTCTATTAGGCTGACCCGATCCCTTTACGATACCTGCTGCCTGTTTGAGCAGTACCGCAGCAGGGGGGCTTTTAGTTATGAATGAGAAGGTCCTATCAGCATAAACGTATATCTCAACAGGAATAGGCGTACCGTTATACTGCTTGGTCTGCTCGTTGAACTGCGAAATAAACTGCCCGATATTTACATTATGCTGACCAAGCGCAGGTCCGATGGGAGGAGCAGGGGTTGCCTGCCCCCCAGGTGCCTGCAACTTGATTTTCGCTATTATTTGCTTAGCCATTGTTGCCTCAACCGATGTATTTACCTATTTAATGTTTTCTTACGACCTTTATTACGCAAAGGTTATATAGTTTTCCCTTCGTGTACTATTCCTTTTCAACTTGCCAGTACTCTAACTCTACCGGTGTAGCCCTTCCGAAGATGGTCACCGTCACACGTATCAAGCCACGGTCGAGTAATACTTCGTCAACCGTTCCTTCAAAGTTCTCAAAAGGACCTTCTTTTATCTTGACAAGGTCGCCTTTTTTGAACTCCGCAGCCAGGGCTGCGGTTTCTTCAGGTTTTTCAACCTGCATGAGTAATTTTTCTACGTCGCTTTGACTCATGGGTGTGGGTTTTCCGCCCGAACCGATGAAATCACCGACACCAGCGGTCCCTTTGATAACCGCCCACTCTTTTTCTCCGATACTACCGTCTTCTTCCAATTCCATTTCGATAAAGACGTAGCCGGGATAAAGTTTGCGTTCGACGATTTTCTTTTCGCCGGATTTTCCCTTCCCCTTCGGACTCGGTCTTACGCGCCTGTCCACAGGGACAAGAATTCTGCCTATCTTATCGCTCAAACCCTCAATCTGCACCTTTTTTTCAAGGGCTTGGCGAACTTGTTCTTCCTTATTGGAAGCGACTTTTAAAACACACCACTGCTTAGTCATATTACACCAAACTTGAGTATTTCACTGGAATCACTGTCCCGCCGCTACCTGCAGTACACCGATTTCCTTGAAGAAAAAGGCAAAGGCAAGGTCAACTGCTCCCAGCATTGCTGCCAGAAGGAACGTGGTAATTATCACGACCTTCGTCGCACCAATAAGTTCCTTCTTGCTTGACCAGGAGACCTTTTTCATTTCGCCTTCAGTTGCAATCAGGAAATCTGCACTACGAGGCCAATTTACTATCTTGTACATCATTATTCCTACTGCAACAAAGAATGCCAGCGGAATGATGTACGAGAGATAAAACCCTATCGAAGCTGCCGATGATTTATAGGAATACAGACCATATAGTTGATCCCAGATAAACTTTGCAATCAGCCCGCCGAGTGCTATCCCAGCAGCAAAAGTCACTCCGCGAGTGTACTTACCCTGTCCTTGCTTGTAGATTTTCATTGCCATCGTGGGAATTCATTCAAATTCGGTCTAAACTCGAAGATACAGGTGATTTTCCATCCTTATCTATCCAAGCACGGCAGGAGGGACTCGAACCCCCAACCGGCGGTTTTGGAAACCGCTGCTCTACCAATTGAGCTACTGCCGTATGGTTCTGTCTATTCCAGCCGGATTGGTGCAACGTCATATATTCTTGGCTTCGTTTGATTTTCCTGCTTGCTTTCCGAAAAGGTCGCAAATAAGTATTTGCGGTTTATTTCCGTTTTATCGTATGCACGGTGTGCTTCCGCTGGCTGGGGCAGTACTTCCTTAAAGACAACTTGGGCATACCACCTGCTACACGTACACGTGTACGGTAATTCAATGCCTTGCATTCAGTGCATTGCAACCAGACGTATTCAGCTGCCTTGGATTTCGCCATTTAGCAATCTCGAAATTACGATGATTAGCACTTCATCGGCTGGCCAGGTGGATGCCTGGATTACCTTGTTATTCAAGGATTTTCGTTACAACACCAGCACCGACGGTTCTTCCACCTTCACGGATAGCGAAGCGTAGTTGCTCTTCCAGTGCGATCTTGGTATTGAGAAGCTCTACTTCCATAGTAACATTATCGCCTGGCATGCACATTTCTGCCCCGCCGAGCAGTTTAATCGTTCCAGTAACATCGGTGGTGCGGAAGTAAAATTGTGGACGGTATCCGCTGAAGAATGGTTTATGCCTTCCTCCTTCCTTTTCCGTCAGGACGTACACCTCGGCTTCAAAGCGACTGTGCGGTGTAATCGTCCCTGGAGCAGCCAATACCTGCCCACGTCGCAACTCGTTCTTTTCGATACCCCTGAGCAAGCATCCGACATTATCACCAGCGACACCTTCTTCAAGGGTCTTGTTAAACATTTCCACCCCGGTTACGGTGGTTTTCCGCGTCTCACCGAGGCCGACGATTTCAACCTGATCGCCTACCCTTACTCTGCCACGTTCAATTCTACCTGTTCCGACGGTACCTCTACCCTTAATCGAGAAGACGTCCTCGATGGGCATAAGGAAGGGTTTATCAATTTCGCGAACAGGCTCGGGGATATAATTGTCTAATGCCTCAATTAGGTCTTGAATGGGTTTGGTCTTTTCCGGATCGTCTGGATTTGCCAACGCCTCAGTGGCAGAACCCTTGATAACCGGTACCTCATCGCCAGGATATTCATATTGGTTTAGCAGATCACGAAC
>JAGHBS010000002.1 GCA_021160865.1 Planctomycetota bacterium
AGCCAAGATGGCTCACGATATTGCCAAGCGGATCGAGGAAGAGTTGCAATATCCCGGCGAGGTGAAGGTCACTGTCATCCGTGAACTCCGCTGTGTCGATTATGCCCGATAGAGGCACTTCTCTGGCGTCGGGAATGGTAGGCAAGTCTGCATGGAAGTTTTGCTTCAAGGCTTCGATGCGGGATTTCACAGCGAATCTTTCAAGCAATGCGGGCAATAGGTGAATATGGCTAATCCCGTAATTCTTTGTGATGCTATGCTCGGCGGACTCGCCCGCTGGCTTAGAGCAGCAGGATATGAAGCCCAGTTCATCTACGGTATCGATGATAGAACTCTCATTCAGCAGGCACAAAAGAAAGATGCTATCATCCTCTCCAGCGATGGGAAGCTCTTCGAACGCAACATCATCAAGGACGGCAGCGTCAGGGCATTATTCATCCCACGTGATATGACCAAGCATGAGCAATTAGCGTTCGTGCTGAAGAAACTAAACCTGCCGGTGCTGCCGATTCCACGATGTATGGCTTGCGGCGGGGAGTTGATAGAGATACCCAAAGACCAACTAAAGGGGCTTATTCCTCCCAAAGCATACGCTGCCTTTGATCGCTTCTGGCGATGCGGGCGCTGCGGCAAAGTTTTCTGGCAGGGTACGCACTGGCAAAAAATCTCAAAGGTTCTCTCGACACTGCAAATATGAATTTTGATCAGGGTTTAGTTGTCCTTGCTTGGAGCGGTGATGCACGTCCATCTTGTAAGTTGGCTGCCTCCCTTGATATAGAATGAGTAATAGCAATTCGTGTCGGACCTGATGACTACGAACTTTTCAGAAGGCGTGTTGCAATACAAATCTATTTGGACACTTTTGTTTGCTCGATCTTTTTATACGCCTGCATGAGGCTGCCGATCGCCATTGTGTAATCACCCCGTTCGTCTCTCATGCCTCGGGGATTTTGATGGCCATGTACAATGCCTTTTGCCGCTAATCGAACTGCATCTTTAACATCCCAGCCAAGATGCGTTGCCACTATCGCCAACGCCTGGGCTGCAAATGAAACTCGCCATCCTCCCCTCTTATAATGGGGTTTGAAGAGCATTTTTCCGTCAGGTAGTTGCCTGTTGATGAGATGGTTCAGTGCTTTGTATGTTGCTTTTCTAATCTTGGTGTAATTGGGTTCGTCTTTCGGCATCGCTGCAAGTAAAGTAGCCAGACCTCGAAGGATTATCCCGTGATACCATATTGCTTGATTATGGCTATCTGACCATCCACCCGAGGGTAGCTGATAGCCTGAACCTTTTTTATCAATTGCGTAAAGGGCGAATTCAATTGCTCGTTTGAGATAGGATTTCTTGCCTGTGATTTTATAATTGGTAGCCAATGCCCACGAAGCAAAGAGATTGTAATTAGCATTGCTATCATTTGAGACGGTGCAGAGGTAATCGCATGCTTTATTAGCAGCTGCGAGGTATCGCTTATCTTTAAAGAGTTTGTACCCTTTCAGGAAGGCAACGGTGGGTATGCCCGTGACGTATAAACTTGCCCCGCCTCCGAGTCTTCTTTTTTTCGGATCGCCATACCACCAGATAAATTGCCCATCAGGCTGTTGTTCTTTCAGCAGGTATTCAAGTCCTTCCTTTGCACGCTGTTTGTAGATTTCTTCACCTGTAGCAAGGTATGCATCTATGTAGCCGATGACTCTTCTTGCAGTATCACGGATAAGTGGATGATGAATAGGTGGTTTTACTAAATCGCCATAGCCTTTGCCCCAGCTACCGTCAGCATTGCGAATCTTTTCGCTTTTCTTGTGGTATCTTTGAAATTCCTTTGCGAGGTCTTCAAATGATGGATAATCGGTGACTTTAAAACTGAATGAAATGACATGGTCGTCAGGAACGGCATCAGCAGCACCGTTGAGAACCTTACTGGTAACTTTGTCTTTTTTCTGCATTGAGATTCTCCTATCCTGATTCTTACGAACACGCAGAGTGCCACTTTTGGTAAGTTCAATGCGAGGCATATTAGCTGGGGTTAGTTGCCATTTCTTATCGCTTTTGGTTTCAGGAACTAATTTGCCTTCGATGTAGATATTTTCTGCCTTACCGATGCTGTATTTTTTGAATTTTTTGGGGATGTCGATGAAGGTATTTTCCGCAATTTCTATATCGTGGGGCATGGCATTTTCGACAGGTATTCCATTGTGCTTGCCATACGCGATGGAGATGCCAATCAGAGGTCGCCAGGGTTTTCCTGCTGGTTTACGAAAGAGGTTTTTGCGGATAATCCCCGTGCCATCGCGGATGCCAATTGCGTGCCTGAAGTTTTCGAAGATATTGGCTTCTACCACGAATGAGCCATCCATCCCCGGATGTGTATCGACTGCACAGAGTTCATAATGCGATAGGTTATTGCTTCCCACACGATTATGGATGAACTCCCAGTGAGTTTTATCAAAGCCCTTCTTATGGATGTATCTTCCGAGCCGCTTGGGGCTCGACCAGTCCAGCGCGCCGTTGGACGCCAGTGAGTGGCGATTCTGCCAGAACTCGTTATCGCAGATTAGCACCTTTGCGCCGGAGTAGATTGCAACGCCGTACCCCAGACCGTCACGGAGATTGTGATGTATTTTGCAATGGTCAACCACAGCGACGGCTTCATTGTTAAAGGTAGTTGCATAGGAAAATCCTAACAATTCGCAGTGGTCTATACGAACGTTCTTCACGCCGGAGACGATTAT
>JAGHBS010000089.1 GCA_021160865.1 Planctomycetota bacterium
AACCACCAAACAAGCAAAAGTGGATAGAAAAAAGACGACTTCGCAGAAAAAACCATCCGCCACCAAGAAATCTTCCACGAAGACTAATACATCTAAACGAACCTCTCGTCGAGGAAGAACAACACACAGCAGCTAAAACGTTCTCACCTCCCGTTATTATACTACCTGCAATTGAGAGAAGCAGGAATTGATGAGAACGATACTATCGAAAGGAAGGAAGGGCTTTGCTGCTCCAATTCAAGCATTCCATTGATTACTATGCACGGTAAAGGTACATTCATTCACAATGACCGACTTCAAAATTGAGGACATTTCAGTATCTAACCATTCAGGGCAATCCCCTTTGAGATGGATTGCAGTTGCTGGGATAATCTTCTTAGCGACCATCGTTGCATGCAATAAGGTCTGGACGTTCGATGCATTCTGGCACCTCAAGAGTGGTCAATGGATGCTCGAAAATCACAAAATCCTCCAGTACGACCCCTTCAGTACGCCCGAATCGCCTGACGGTCAGCCTACAAAATGGGTAAACGTGCACTGGTTCTTCCAGATAATAGTAGGATGTTTTTACAGCCTTGGGGGATTTGCCGGGCTGGTCATCCTTAAGATGGTTGCCTTTGCTGCTACCTTGACAATATTTGCATTATGGTTTCGCAACCGAGTTAGCCCTGCCTGGTTGATGCTCACAGGGGTTTGGATCATCTTATCGTGCGAGGGGAGGGTACGTGTCAGGCCTGAAATCTTCACCTTCGCCCTGCTAATGACAACGATGGTAATACTCGAATCAGTCCGCAAGGGGGGAAACATCAAACGACTATGGTGGCTTGTACCAATCAATATCGCCTGGGTGAACATGCACGGATTGTTCGTCGTGGGCGTGATAGTTATGTGGTCTGCAATAATAGGAGCATTGATTGACCGTGGATTGGGTAGAGAAACTGCAGGCAGATTAGCAACAGGAAAGGCAATCGTCATCGCAATAATTGCTACGGGGGCGTGTTTTGTTAGTCCCTGGCCAGTTGAAGCTGCATTGCATCCACTTATATTACAAACGCGTATCAGTGGAAAACAAGCAGCCTACACCTTCGGCGTATCAGAATTTAGACCAACTTACACGATAAATCCGTTCAAAAACGTTGCAACATTATCAGCGATGTTGATGGGGCTTGCCGTCCTTGATGTAATGCATCTTCGCTGGCGAAAGGTACCATTGGGGCATCTGGTATGGTTCGGCTGCTTTGCTACCCTGGCGATATTGGCAATTAGAAATGTAATGCTCTTTGCAATACCTGCGGGTTTCTTACTTACTACCTACGGCGGAGAAACAATCAGGCGAATCGCTCAGCAACATCGGAAACTCAGCAAAATTAGCCTGCCTGCAACAATTATAATGACCCTGATAATCGCCGGTATCGCCTTCGAATACGCCACCGAAGCAGTGTACAGATGGGAAAAACGCAATGCCTGCAGATTTGGATTCGGACTGGCTAAGAACATCCATCCCATCAAAATGGCAAAATGGCTTGGGAAGGTCAATCTCAGCGGCGACATCCTTCCGCTGGATTTCGGCAACGGTGGGGTATTTATTTGCTACAGTTGGCCTCGCAGGCAAGTATGGATGGACGGCAGACTTGAACTTCATTCCTTGAAACGATTTCTCGAACTGCAGAAGATTAACCGCAAACTTCTATCGCCTCTCCAGGCTGCTGATCCAATTGAAACTCCCTTACCGCCAACGGCTCGGTTCTTCGTAGTATCAGCCGATGATACCAAACACATCGAATCGCTAAATAATTCCCCACGCTTCAAATTAATCTATGTAGATACCACCGCAGTTTGCTTCGCACGAGTTGCGATGGAAGGTGAGAAAAACGCTGACCTACTACGAAGCTGGGACTTGCAGGAAAACTTACCACCAGCAAATCTTGATGAATACGATCTGCCATTACCATTAGACCTTTCAAAGCCATTACTTAAAGATGCCGAAACGGCACGAAAGTGGTATCGTCAAAACGTTCCTGCGCTCCACTGGCAAATGGGAGCTATTCTCTATAGTCTGGGACTTGACGATCTTGCTATACGCTACCTGACGGTGGCAAATCAACTCAAACTGCGTGAGCCAATCTCCCGTGTCGGATTGCTTGCCCAATCGTGCCAACGGCTCAGTGAGTATCGCCCCATCGAGCCAATCTTCCAGCCGGGATGCGATCTGCCCGTTGATCCCAACCTGACAAGGGCGCTTGCATTATATCAAACGATGAACCTATCCGACCTGCGAGAAACGCAGGCACAGGTATTCGCTCTTACCCGCGTCAGGGCATTGATAAAAGGACGTCAAATCGACGCTGCCTTCCAAGCAATGAAGCAATACCTTGATAATCTTCCCATTCCTCAACGATGGCAGCCTTCAACCGATGCCCTACAGGTTCGCGATTCGATTAAATCGGCTTATGAAGCTGCCCAGGCCAGACGAAAAGAGTTCAATCTCAAAGGTCTGCTACCTATGGAGCGAGCATTGTTGCTTCTTCGTAAGGATGTCGGATTGATAGATGCTGCTATTGCTGAGTTAGAATCCGCAAGGTCGCTGCCTCTACGTGGGAAAATGCTCCTCGGCGATTTATATCTTCGAAAAGGGTTAGTAAAGAAGGCAAGGGAAATCTACAATACGCTAACGAACAAATCGCACTGGTCAATCTTGATGAGGCAGGGGCTTTGCTGCTGGGCTGAAGGAAAATTATCAGCTGCTGAAAACCTCCTAACCAAAGCTGTCAAAGCCAATCCTTCAAGACCCGAACCATTAGTTTATCTAACCTGGTTCTATGAGCAATTTGGACATTACAAATCTGCCATTAATCTTATTAGCAATTATACGCTGCCCCCCGATGCTGACCGTGAAAGCCCACCATTCAATCTGCTCAGACAAATAGCAGCAAGGTTGAAAATCAGGGGATTTCAATTTCAAACATCTTTGAAATGACTATACCAATTACACAATCCAAGAGATTAAAATGGGAACTCATATATGCTTTTATTCCACAATACGACAATACGAAGTCAAGCAAAGGGAAATGGCTATGAAAATAATGGCTGCAACGATAACGGTAATGTTGGCAATTAGTACGCCAATCGTCTCTGGCCAGGGAGAAAATGTCAAATCCTCTGATAATTCACACAGGAAGCCAACCACCATACCAACGGTAAAACTGGCTACTCGCTACACTGATAGTATTCATGGCTTCTCGCTTTGTCCACCAGCAGGGACAGTGCGAATCAGGCGTAGTTCGACGCGTCGATTAGTCGGCTGGATTCTTCGTGATAAAACTACTGGTGCAATCAGGTGGTCGTTAAACGTCATGCAGATTGTTCACACACCTTCCAAGCTGCCCCTTTCGCAATTAGCCAAGCAGACTGCTGAGGCACTGAAGGTAACCAACAATTTCCATGTTCAGAAAACCCGCATCACTGTCGTTGCGGGCAAGGCTGCTATGGATTTTCAGGGTATATGGAAGGGAGCCTTTCAACTCTGGCGACGACAATGCTGGATACTCACCAAACCGCAACTGTACCTAATCATAGAGATTTCAGGGCCGTTGACAGATAAAGATAAGATGAACGCTGTCTTTGATGCAGTTCTTGACACCCTTGATATATTTGATCCGAGCGAAGTTATTGCTCGATATAAGAAAAATCTCGCACGGGGTGCAAAGATACTTGATAGACTCACCGATACGAAACTCCAATCTGTACTGATGAGCAAGCCTCTTTATTGGAAGGTCGCCCTCAAAGGCAAAGTTATTGGAATGCTCGTACTGACTGAGAATTTCACCACGCGGGATAAGGTCAAAGGGATATTAATCATTCGCAAAGGTGTCTTAAAAATCCCCGAGCAACCGCGACGACTGACGTACGAAGAGTTCTTCAGCAGCACCGATCGTACCTTCGAACGATGGAAACAGATAACCATTGACGGCCAAGGTAAATCCGCCACCAAATCAATCGTAGAGGGGATAAAACAAAACGATCTTATTGCAGTAAATTATCAGGCACCCTCTCGACCCTCCAGACTTCATAAGAAGCGGATTCCTCAAAGTATCTACCCATCTTATTTACCGCAGGCGCTTGGAGTAATCATCATAAGATTACTCGATTTAACCAAGCCGGAAGCCTATGGCTTTGCAATGTACGACGTCATCGCCAATGATTTTATTCCTCGCACGATAGAGGTTATTGGAAATGAAACCATTACCCTCTCGGCGAGGGAGTTCCGAACCATCCATCTAACCGATCAAATGGGGCAAAATGAACCTTTGTTGAATCTCTGGGTAGATAATAACGGCCTGCCAGTTCGCATGGAAGCAGCTGGTGGCGTGATAATCGAACGAGCCAGTAGGAGATACATAACCACGCGCTTTGCTCAAGAATTGCTCGAATTGAACAAGCTTGCAGGAGGAAAATGACATGCCCCAGAATGAAATTTATGACATAGCCATCATCGGAGCAGGTCCTGCCGGTTTATCAGCAGCCCTTTATGCCGGTCGCGACCGACATAAGACAATTCTGCTCGAGAAAGCAGGAATCCCCGGCGGACAGATACTACTGACAGAACGAATTGAGAACTACCCAGGCTATGAAACCATAAGCGGATTTGAACTCATCAGCAAGATGCAAAAACAGGTCGAATCGCTTGGCGTCGAGATAACCACATCTTCGCAGGTAACCGCCTTGCATCGTCGCAATGAACAGGACAACGTCTTTGAAATTCAGGTCAATAATGGTGAAAAGGTCTATCTTGCCCGTACTGTTATTCTTTCTTCAGGAAGCGATTATCGCAAACTCGGCGTGCCGGGCGAAGATTTGATGCGAAAAGCCACCCGCGTCTCGTATTGTGCAACCTGCGATGGTGCATTCTACAAAGATAAAGCCGTTTTGACCGTCGGGGGTGGAAACACCGCAGTTGAAGACACCATCTACCTGGCTGAACGGTTTGCAAAGAAGACGATTCTCATACATCGTCGAAAGGAATTTCGTGCCGAGAAGGTCCTTGTTGACGAACTTTACCAAAAGGCAAAAGAACACAATATCGAGATAAAACTCCCTTATGTACTGGTGGAAATCGTGCCAACTGCCGATAAGAACGAAATTGATCACGTTGTAATCGAGAATGTCGAGACTTCGAAGCGTGAGAAAATCCACGTTGATGGTGTGTTCATCTTTGCCGGTATGACGCCCAATACTGCCTGGTTGAAAGAGACAGTCAAACTCGACGAATCGGGCTATATTATTTGCGACCCTGCAACGCTTCAAACTACCTTACCGGGCGTCTTTGTTGCAGGTGATTGTCGCGTCGGTGCACCGATGCAACTGATAACCGCCTGTGCCGATGGCGTCGTCGCTGCCTTGATGATTCGGGACTATCTCAAAAATCCTGCCACCTGGCAACAGGCTGCTAAACGAATACCCGCACGTGAACCTCTAACCACGCCTCCTTGTAGTGAATGGTAGATATCCGCATATTGCGCACCGTGAATTGATAAGGTGTTGACTATATACGGGTTTTTCAGATGAGCAATTCAAGGAAATATCGCCTGCTGGCAGTTGATATTGATGGTACGCTGCTCAACAGAGGCATGTTGGACGAAGCCGACGTTTCTGCCCTTCACGCTGCTGCTCGCGCAGGCATTATCGTCTGCTTATGTACTGGACGAAGTTGGCCCGAAGCCAAGCATATTTGGGAGCAATTAGATCTACCCGCCCCGCATGCTCCGGTCATCTGTGCTGGTGGCGCTCTGGTGGCTGAACCTGATACCGGCAGGACACTTTATAGCAGGGCCTTTACTCGCCACGATGCTCAAGAACTTGCTGAACAGATGCTTCAAATGGGCTATCCAGTAATGGCACTTGTTGATGCCTGGAGGGAAGGATTTGATTATT
>JAGHBS010000133.1 GCA_021160865.1 Planctomycetota bacterium
ATTGAGGAATATTGATTATGCGTGAACTGGAAATGCAAAAGGTTATGCGGATTATCGCCCCGTATGCTTTCCAGCACGAATCGCGTTATTGGATATAGAATTAACAAAAGTGCAAAGACTGTACCCTCCCTTGACCTTAAACGGGAAAATCCCAGCAAAATGAACATAATAATTAAAGCATTGACTATGCCAAAAGGTTCAGCCGGCTGAACAGGTAGTGCCATAAGTTTCAATGCCTGCCGGGCTTGTTCAGCGGTCAATTCTGACGGAGATTTTAATATGATTTTTCCATCAGCATCCCGCAGAATATGCCCTTCTCCATCATGCTTAAACAACCAATCGGGTAGCGATTTTATATCAATTCCTCCTATTTCTGGTGGGAGATTTACCTGATGCTGGAAAACTGGCGAAACCGATGCCCCGCCGAAAACGTTGGCATTCTTATCAAGTAATATCAACGGTGTGGATGCATACGGAAACCGCATTGCAAGGGGAAAATCTTCCCGACACCTGCTGCCAAAGCAACAACCGTTCAACGTGCAACCAGCCCTGCCGAAAGCCAATCCCAGCATAATCGCCGGTGCGACAATATCGAGATAGCGTCGGAGGGGAAGGTGTCTAATCCACATGTACCCGAACACCAATAGCAGTCCCAGAGCCACACCACCGTAGTAAATCAATCCACCTGCAGTGACATTAATCGCTTCTCGCAAGGGATTTTCCCGCCAGGCGAAATCGGTATTCCAATTGGCTATTACGAACGCCCCCCGGGCACCGACGACGCCTCCAATAAGTCCAAGCAGAGCCACCGACGTAATGACTTCCGGATTCTCACCGAAGCGCTTCGCCCGCCATCGAGCAAGGTATGTCCCAAAAATGAAGCCAAACACCAGCATCAAACCATATGCATAGATACGCAGCTCCACAGGGTGCCCGAACAAATCCACTTTACCGAAATCAATAATGACCTGCTTCATGAATGTTTGCCTGTTCAGATTATATTATTTATCGTCAGGATAATCATATCGGGCTTATGATTTGACGTCTACACGAATATTGTCAATAAGCCTGGCTGATGGAAATCGCACCGCCAACGCAATTACAACATC
Source organism: Planctomycetota bacterium (assembly GCA_021160865.1). GTDB lineage: Bacteria > Planctomycetota > Phycisphaerae > SM23-33 > SM23-33 > JAGHBS01. The sequence continues at coordinate 1,110 of JAGHBS010000133.1, forward strand.
ATCTTTAATCTCGTCAATGGGCTGGAGACTTTCCGGATCAACCACTGCAACATAATCAATCTTGCCCAGAGGGGCATGTTCAGCCAGATGACGACGTACTGCACGGATAATCTCTTTGGCATTCCGCTGACCATTATGAATAAGTTCCTCAGCCAATTGTAGCGACCCATACAAACTGGCTGCTTGAGCCCGTTCATGCTTATCGAGATAAGTATTTCGGCTTGATATTGCAAGTCCGTCTTTCTCACGAATGGTCGGACAGACAACAATCCGTATTGGTAAGTTCAAATCTGCCACCATCCGCTTGATGACCACCGCTTGTTGATAATCTTTGGCACCGAAATAGGCTACATCAGCCCCGACAATCGAGAATAACTTCGCTACAACCGTGCAGACCCCGTCGAAATGTCCCGGGCGGAATTGCCCCTCCATCATCTCAGTAACCCCCGATACACGAACGGTGGTGCTAAAACCAGCAGGGTACATCTGCTCGACCGTCGGCACGAAGACCAAATCCACACCATGCGACTCACAGCCAGCAAGGTCCTGCTCAAGCGGACGAGGATAACGCTCATAATCCTCATTCGGACCAAACTGCGTCGGGTTGACAAATATGCTCACCACCACGAAACCACATTCTCGCCTGGCAGTGTCTATCAGACTAAAATGTCCTGCGTGCAATGCCCCCATCGTGGGAACAAAACCGATTAGATTAGAACCACCCTGCTGGCTCGCTTGGCGAAGTTTCTCTCTCGCCTTGCCGATAGCCTCTCGTACCTGCTCAATCGTTGTCGCCTTTTTCACTTACCCTTCCCTTAAAAACAATCTCTCAAGTGAATTATCTTACCCCAAGTAAGCAGGATTTATAAACCTATATTCAATCCCCCTCGGATGGAACTAACGAAAAAAAAGATTAAACCACGTCATCCTGCTGTTCAAGATCGGCAAGTAGTTCCGAAATACTCTTATGCAAAACTGGATGAACAACATCACCTGCAATCTGGGCGAGGGGACGCAAGACAAACTCTCGCTTATGCATTCGCGGATGAGGTACCGTGAGTTTATCACTTTCAATGACCAGATCGTCGAAGAGCAGCAAGTCCAAGTCGCACGTTCGAGGACCCCAGCGCTTCTCACTTTCACGATGCCTGCCCATCTGAGCTTCAACCTCATGAAGAACGTCGAGCAATTCTTCAGCCGTCAGGTCGGTAAACAACACTGCAGCACCGTTGAGAAACTTGCCCTGCTCAGCAGGCCCGCCTTCCGGCTCGGTCTCGATGAGCTGGCTTATCCGACGGACAGATATCCCCTCATAATCGTCCAAAAGACTTAATGCCTGAATGAGCGTCTGTGCCCTTGGCTCGATATTTCCGCCCAAAGAAATGTAAGCAACATGCTGCATCCTATATAATGACCCTATGCCACACTACTTGCACCAAACTATTCAATCAAACAGATAATCTAAAAACAAAACTCTTTATTGCTGCATCCAATTTTCTCAAAAATCGCTCTAAAATTCCAGCAGAATATCGCTTGGATAACTAATATCCACTCATACAATAGATTATGAGCAGGAAAGGATCTACCATTTGATTTTTGCAAGTCGATCTATTGCCTGCTCGATTCGTTCGACTTCCACCGTCAATGCTACTCGGAAATATCCCTCACCAGCTGATCCAAACCCGACACCCGGAATTAGCACAACCGCCTGTTCGGTAAGGCATCTCTTTGCAAAACTCATTGAATCGACCCCGTCGGGACATTTAGCCCATACATAGAACGTAGCCGACGGTGGGACGAGTTCATATCCTAAGCGACGCAAGCCATCGCAGAGTACATCCCGGCGGGCTTGGTAAATCGCTCGCTGTCGCCGAACTTCTTCACGCTGATAACCCTCCAACGCCGCTACTCCCGCCCATTGAATAGCATTGAACTGACCGGAATCGACGTTCCCCTTCACTGCTGCCAGGGCAGAGATAACCTCAGCATTGCCTGCCACCCAGCCAAGACGCCAACCAGTCATGTTGAACGTCTTGGAAAGCGAATGGAACTCCACCGCAACTTCCTTTGCGCCCTGAACCTGCAAGATGCTCGGCGGTGCCTGCTCAAAAAATACTTCATTATAGGCAGCATCGGCAGCGATGATTATCCGCTTCTCCCGCGCCCAGGAGACGAGTTTCGCATACCATTCAAGATCGGCAACAGCAGCAGTGGGATTGTTGGGATAATTGACGTAAATTAACTTCGCCTTCTCAGCAAGTTCGTCAGAAATGGCATCAAGGTCAATAAGCCAGCCGTTCTCTGCCTTGAGGGGAATACGAACCGGCTCGGCACCAGCGAAAATGGCTGCAGCATTATAG
>JAGHBS010000027.1 GCA_021160865.1 Planctomycetota bacterium
CCCCTGTACCGAGTTTAAAATCGAGTGGACGGACGGCTCGCTTACTGATGGAAAAATCGCATGGTACGGACCTGATAATCCCAAGGATTCGAACTGGGACTCCCACGGTCCGAACGATAATACCATCGAATACGCCAACGGTGCGGGAAAATACTGCGCGCTATGGACATCGGCCAATAAAGATAACTGGCCAAAGGCGCTGCGGATAACCTTTACGCTCGGTAATAAAAATCTAACCAGATTTTACACATACGAAACGATTGTTTATCTGCCGTAAATGCATTGTCCGCTCTACTGGCGGGCTTGGAGGTGCGATATGCGTAAGAAACGAAACATTCACCAAAAAGGTTCCGTCATCGTTATGGTGGTGGGCTTATTGGTGATGTTAGCGATGATCGGAACAACCTTTATTATAGTATCTTTCTTTGATAGGAAGGAATCTTTTGGTGTCGCTGCTGCTGCCCCGATGAAGCAAGTTGCCCAAGGGACCTTACAGCAAATACTCACCGAGCGCCTTGCTGACCTCTACATAGACGATAAAGGAACGCAAGACCCCACCGACGATGTCATCTATGGTTCGGCAGATGATTACAAAAAACAGGTAGATTATCCACACGAAGATTTCGATAAAGCCCTTGCCTGCTTCAGCCCCATTGACACAGGTGGCGGAAACCTTGTGTGGAAACATATAAGCAATCTATTCAACGAAAATACCGATAAGGTATCCGATGTGCCTGTAGATTCTGCAAGTCTCGTCGATACCGATGGATATCTAAATGACGGGACGCATTCAGGTGATGCAATCCTGCACGATACCGGAGTAAACTCACCGACGGGACAAAGATACTATGTAGCAGTGCGTATTATCGATGCCTCTGCCCTTGTCAATGCTAATACAGCATATACCCCTGCCCAAGCAGCAGCCAATACGATTATGCCCGTGACGAATATCTCGCTTGATGTAATAACCGATGCGGCTACTCGTGATAGAGTCCATGCTGGCGATGCCGATATCGGGCTAACAGGCAGAGACGGTGGAACAGGCGACGATATTGCAACCTATAATGCTAATTACGTCCAAAGACCCTTAAATCCTGCCAATGGCGCATATAGACCTTACGATGCAGGCGATATGCTCGCATTAGCCTGGGGGGCTGATCAGCCAAGTACAGCCACCGGCAGAATATACCAGGCATTGGGAACGTGGTTTGCACAGGTAAAACCATATCTGACCACATATTCAGCCTGTCGGGATTACGTCAGGCAAATTGGGCTACCTGATAACTTGAAACTGACTCACAAGGTCAATATAAATACCGCTTCATTTCTCGACCTCTTCAAGGCGTTTTATAATGCAATCCCTGCCGACGTTCCGGGCTTCCCTGCAGGGGACCAAGGCAGACGACGCATAGCTGCTCAGCTGGCAGCAAATGTAATAGACTTTTGTGATAATGATGATATACCCTACGAACCCACTGCTGCTGATATGGCGACGATTGGCCTGGCAGGTCAGAAAATCTTTGGTATCGAGCGTCAACCGTTCATCACCGAGGCCTGGCTGAGATTGTATTACAATGGCAGCGCCGTCGAACAACTCTCTGCCATCGAGTTATACAATCCGTATAAGACGGCAATTAATCTCACCGGGTACAAGTTGCAAGTCGGGGCGAATACCTACGACGCAACCTTTCCTGCAAGCATACCTGCTGGTGGACGAATCGTACTGGTGAGCAATTCAACCAAAATCCGCGCAGTGAACGCTTACACTAATGCCGCTCTGGACTTAAGACAGACATGCACGCTGCTTCGTCCAACGACGGGGGCTAATTACGTACCCGTCGGGCAAGTCAGTTTCGACGATTTCGGTCTTACAACACCTGATGATATGAATCCAGGTCCAGTTTATCGAGCTATTCGACGCGATGATTCTGCCAGCAGGGCAAAATACTCGGTGGCAATCTACAAAGACTACGATGTGACATACTGCCCCGATGATCCAGGATGTCCGAGCTCAGATACTACGAATCTCGGTAGATCGAATGTTTCAGTTGATGATGCAGGATTGGCAGCATTGAACATTGCACCAACACCGGTATTCGTCCGCAATTCAGCGATGATTACCCTGGGCGATTTGTCCCGTATATTCTATGTAGGTCCTAAAAGTGATGGTACGCCACTGGATAAAGTCCTGGAGTCAATGGCACCGAGCAATTCTATGAACGGCAGGTTGAACCTACTTGGTGGAATCAAATCAGGTGGCTGGGGCGATAACCGTATCCCCAACATACCTGCTGCCTGCATGATAAGTGATTATCTCGCAACGCTCGTACCCGACGCCAACAATGATGGAAGAACCGACACGCTTTATGGAAAGATTAACATCAATACAGCCCCGGCAGCTGTTCTTGCAACCTTACCAACCTTAGCTACATTACCGCAGGCAGAGAGAGACAATAGCATCGTGGGAATTATCAATTATCGTGATGATCCCAGCAGTCGGGCTGCTTTGGGGATATCAGATTTGAGAGATGATCCGGGCTTCGCTACCGCTGGTGAAATTGCTATACCGCTCAACAAATCTGCTACAACACTGCCCAATTCCAATTACAATAATAATTCGCCGAATTGTTATATGATCGGTGATGGCGGTACCAGCGACGACGGGCTTGACCAAATAACTGGCCAAAACAATATCTACGACATCACCAAGCACGACATCTACTATGCCTGGCTGATTAATCAGATCACGGTTCGCTCGGATGTGTATATTGCGTTTATTCGTGTAGATATGCGGCCTGTGGGTGAAGACCTTTCGACGGCGGCAGATCGTCAGCCATTGGCGACACGACGGTACATAGCCGTCATTGATCGCACCAATTGCACATCAAGCAATGACTTACCACGCGTATTGCTCTTTACAGAAATGACGAGATAAGACAAAGCAAGAGTCTTTCTCAAGGGCGGTACGACTGAAAACGAACACCTTTTTGCACGCCGATGTCTCCATGTGCAAGTTTTCTTGCTTTTTTCCAATTTTGTGATATTATAAATATTGGAAGGTATCGGCCTCCGTGTGATGCGTCCTGCGCGGTGATACTAAGTGGACGCGTGCTATTGGAGTAAAACCTGCCGTGGGATTGTACTTCCTTCTGGCTGCTGTTGCGGTCTGTCTTTCAGGGTTTTTTGCGCTGACTTTCTTCTCGCTGAACGATAGTACACGTCGAAGCCTTGAGTCGGTTTTGACTGGTAGGTCGCAACAGTACATTAAACCGCTCATCAAACATCAATCCGAATTGCAGATGATTTGTGTACTGCTGGGGGCATTGAGCAATATTGCGATCTTCATTTTCATCGTCCTTGCCCTAAAAGTAGCCCTTGAGGTCAAGGGAATATTGCTCGGTGCGGTAATATCAGCAGGACTGATGAGTATCTTTTCTGTCGCAATACCATACGCGTGGGCGAGATACGCAGGTGCAAAGGTGCTAAAAATAACTGCTGCAGTATTGTTTCTGCTATATAAATTGCTTTTACCAATTATTGTGGTGATGCGATCGCTGGATTTACCAATTCGTCGGCTTAGCGGAGTACCTGATCCGAAAGATGGAAACCACAACGGCAGCAGAGGCGAGTCATCGCCCATTGAGACTGCCTTGAAGGCTGAGATATTGCAGGTGGCTTCGGAAGGAAATGCTGAAGGTGCTGTCAAATCCGAAGAGATGGAGATGATTGAATCGGTAATCGAATTCGGCGAGAGGCAAGCAGGCGAAATAATGACGCCGAGGACTGAAATCGTTGCCTTACCAGTCGATGCTGATACGGAAACCATTCGTCGAACTATCCTCGAAGCAGGGCATAGCCGAATACCCGTTTATGACGGTGATATTGATAACATCATTGGTATCTTATATGCCAAGGACTTACTGGCAATGGGGGATAAAGATAACGTAAATCTTCGCTCGATAATGCGTAAGCCTTTCTTCATCCCAGAAACTAAGCGTCTTGATGATCTTCTCCGGGAGTTCAAGGCAAGGAAGATGCATATGGCGATCGTGCTGGATGAGTATGGCGGGACGGCAGGGCTTGTGACGGTGGAGGACGTGATTGAAGAAATCGTCGGCGATATCTCTGATGAATATGACCGAGCAGAATCACCGTTGATAAAGCGTATTGACGAAAAGACCTTTGAAGTCGATGGCAGAATGTATATTGATGATTTTAACGACGCCACCGGACTTCACTTACCGGAACAGCAGGAATATGAGACAGTGGCAGGGTTTGTCTTTTCCGAACTCGGAGTAATACCGTCAGTGGGGGAAAGTCTCATTGCTGATGGTGCCAAATTTACCGTTCTGGCAGCAGATCAGCGCAAGATTATCCGCCTGCGAGTCGAGTTGATAAATCAGCCCGAAAAACAAACCAACGGATAAAACCATTTATGCTATTCAATAGTAATTCTCGATGCCGATTATCAAAAATCACAATTCTCAGCGTGAAGAACTTATCTGAATAACCATGCACGGGTATTCTAATAACGCATTTTTCTTGCGCATCTTACAACTTACTGAAATCTAACGTAACCATCTATGAAAAGAAATAGGGAATTTCCTATTGAATAAAAGCAATCTACAAACTAAAATCTAACATAATGAAAGAGAATAAAAACAAATAACGAGGGGTAGAGGAGTCCTTATCGGCGGATAAAAATGGCTAAAAGCGAAAGAACCGAAAAGAAAGAGATTATCTTCATTAGTTCATATGTACCAAGGCAATGCGGAATTGCAACTTTTACGCATGACCTTGTCCATGCGGTATCTGGAATAGTCGGTAAAAGTTATCGCTGTGGAGTGGTGGCGATAAATGACCGTCCAGAGGGATATCGCTACGACAGTGAGGTACGCTTTGAGATTCGCGAATCGATACAGAACGATTACCGCCGAGCAGCTGAGTTCATCAATATCTCCAATGCTCAAGTGGTATGTCTTCAGCACGAGTATGGTCTGTTCGGTGGCCCGAGTGGGGCACACATCCTGACGATGCTCCGTCGTCTTCGTCGGCCCTTAGTTAGTACGCTTCATACCGTCTTGACTGACCCCACCAGCGATCAAAGACAGGTATTGAACGAAATTTGTCAGCTCAGCACTAAGGTCGTGGTAATGTCGCTAAGGGCAAGGCAAATTTTACAGGATATCTATGGCGTGATGCCAGAAAAGATTGCTATCATCCCGCATGGGATACCTGATGTTCCCTTCGTTGATCCTGCCTTCTATAAGGACAAGTTCGGGGTGGAGGGTAGGGAATTAATCCTATCTTTCGGTCTGCTTAGTCCGGGGAAAGGATTCGAATACGCCATTCGTGCGATGCCTGCAATTGTGAAAAAGTTCCCTCGTGCAGTTTACATGATTGTCGGTGCAACACATCCCCAAATACGGAAACGAAGCGGAGAAAAATACCGAAGTTCACTCCAGCAGTTAGCAAGGGAATTAGGAGTGGCTGAAAATGTCATCTTTCAAAACCGCTTCGTGGAACTGGAGGAACTTTGCGAGTTTCTCTGTGCTGCTGATATTTGCGTCATTCCATATCTCAATGAGGCGCAGGTGGTTTCGGGCGTACTTGCCTATGCGATTGGTACTGGTAATGCGGTAATTTCCACGCCGTTCTGGCATGCACAGGAATTATTAGCAGATGATCGCGGCCGACTCGTACCATTTAGAGACCCTGACGCAATTGCGAAAAATGTTCTCGAACTGCTCTCGGATGACTTGCAACGCGATGCTATGCGCAAACGAGCGTACCAGTACAGCAGACAGATGGTTTGGAAGGAAGTCGCAAAGCAATATATTGATGTCTTCTCCAGTGCGCAAAAACAGCCAATCCATCCGATTTTAATGACCCGTTCGGTGGCATCGTCAATTTCCTCAGAAGAGTTGCCTGAAATTGATCTCCGTCACCTTCGCATGCTCACAGACGATACGGGAATTATCCAGCACTGTCTTTATGCCACCCCTGATCGCCGTTTCGGCTATGCTACCGATGATAACGCCCGTGCTTTAATCGTCGCCTCGATGTACTGGCATCAAACGCACGATGAGACCATTCTACCGTTGCTTCAGACGTATCTTTCTTTCCTGAACCATGCATTCGACCTCGATTTAGGGCGGTTTCGAAACTTTATGAACTATTCCCGTCAATGGACGGAGATGATTGGTTCGGAGGACTCTCACGGTAGGGCATTGTGGGGGCTTGGGGTATGCATAGCAATGTGCTCACAGGAAGCCATCATCGGACTGGCTACCAAGTTATTCAAGCAGGCATTGCCTGCCGTCGATAAGTTTGTTTCGCCTCGAGCATGGGCATTTTCGATAGTGGGAATCCAGGCATACCTCCAGCGATTTGGTGGAGATAGTGAAGCAAAGCGGATTCGCTCATCACTTGCGGAAAAGTTATACAACCGCTTTGTGGAACACGCTGGCGACGATTGGCCATGGTGCGAAAACGTCGTAACATACGATAACGCAAAACTACCCCAAGCCTTGCTAATGAGTGGAAAATGGATGTTCCGCTCCGACATTATCGAGATGGGTGAACGAGCCCTTCGATGGTTACTTGAGGTACAAACTTCGAGCCGAGGAAATCTCTCTATCATAGGTACGAATGGCTGGTTCCCACGTGGGGGGACACCCGCTCGATTTGATCAGCAACCTATTGAAACGGAAGCACTCGTAGAAGCATGCTTGGAGGCATACAACGTCACTGGTGATGATTACTGGCTTTATCATGCCCGCCGATGTTTCAACTGGTTCCTCGGAGATAACGATATCCAAACGCCCGTATATGATTTTACCACAGGGGGTTGCCACGATGGTATCCATCCAGATCGCATCAACCAGAACCAAGGGGCAGAAAGCACATTAGCATGGTTAATCTCCTTGCTTTTGATGACCGAGAGGCAAACTCAACAAACGTTGCAGGGCAGTTCTGCCGATAGAGCAATAGAGGCAGACTCGCTGCTCACCAGCCAACAAGTAAGCAGTGATGATGATGGTTTGGAAGATACCGCACAAGAGGCACTCGGAAAAGAAGGATAAGGAAATCTTGCAATGCCAAGCCCTATTGTAATGGTAAGCTCATACCCTCCACGTCTATGCGGAATAGCAACATTTTGTGAGGAAGCACGAGAGTTCATTGCTAAACGGCATCCTGAAAGGGATGTACTCGTCATTAGCCACACCGATGGGGCTGGTGACGGGGTCTTCCCCCTGATTGATATGTCCCGTCGCGATTGGTGGCGGGTAGTAGCGGCCAAGATACGACAACTTCAACCTTATGTCGTTCATCTTGAGCATGAGTTTGGACTTTATGAGTATCGTGACCCGCGAGGAGCTGGCGATGGAAACGAAGGATTCCTCGCCCTTCTCGATGCAATTGACGATTTCCCCATTGTGGTCGAGCCTCACACGGTTTATGGCCGACTTACCGATTTCGAAGCAGATTTTATCTTCAAACTTGCCCAACGCGCTCATGTAGTACTGTTCAAATGCCACTACCAGAAGTGGCGGCTCGATTGGAACTTTCACGGTAGGGGCTGGCCAACACCACGCAATATCATGGTCGTACCCCATGGGGCACGACCGGATAGACGATGGACAGTAAGTGAAGTACCAAAACTACGAAAAGAGTTGGGCTTCGATAAGTTCGGATACCTTAGCGAACATCTCGTCGGTCTTATCGGATGGATTCAATCAAACAAACGATGGGACATACTCACGAGCATGTGGGAGGACATTGCCGCTGAAATCAAACGCAGGACAGGACAGGATTGGGACCTCCTCGCTGCTGGTACATTGCGAGACGAAAACCACAAAGCCGACTACGAAAAATATAAGCATGAGGTTGAATTGCTTGAGCAGAAGGGGTTAGCCCACTATTACGAATTTATTCCACGGGGGGAAATCTATTACAAGATGATGGCATTGTGCGACTTTATCGTCTTACCAAGCACCGATGAAACGCAATCGGGAACCCTTGCACGAATCATCGCTCTCAACAAGCCCTTTATCACCACTGCACCGATGGAAGGTCTGACCGCCCAGACACTTGAAAGCAAAGGCGGACTGCTTTTCACCACCAAGGCAATGCTTCGTGAACACGTCATCACGCTTGCCTGCGATGAAGAATTGCGAATGAAACTCGGTAATAATCTCAAAGAGTATCTTGAAAACGTAGTCTCGTGGGAAGTCGTCGCCAAGCAATACGATGAAGCTTACGACCTTGCTCGGACAGCCTTGAAGACGAACAAGCCCGTCATCCTGCCGCTGGAATTCTGATTACACCTCTGCATCTTCTTATCTGAAAATCACTGAAGAGCGCAATACCAAGATAACCTTACCATGCTGATAATGGTGAGAGTTTCGAGAGTTTCGGTGGACTTATCATCTTGCCCGCAGGCCAATGGGGAATAAATATCACTGCGATTCGCACATTATCCTTCTGCTTACCCAGATGGATTTCCAATCGCTTGACACCCTTGTTGGGCTTAAGTGGTGGCTTCTGCTCCGCAGATTTTATTGTAAAGATTGTAAAGGTAGGTCGATAGCCCATATCAGGCTGCGACGAGTGCCTATGCGGTTTCTGCTCCGCAGATTTTATTGTAAGAGTAGCCCCGGTGGGTGTGAATACCTCCACAGTCATTTTTTTATCGGCGATAGTAAGCGTTGCCCTGTTCTTATCGACTGTGATTTTTGCATCGGTCGTGATACCCCACGTTATATCACAGGGCTTTTCAAGCTGGAATTCATCCTGAATAAGCACAGCTTGCCGATTATTGATGATAGCAACTCCGCGTAGCATTTTCTTTGCATAGCCTTTGTATGCTGAAGCCAAATCGAGAATGGCAAAGCTCTTCCTCGGTGTGCTTTTGAACTTGATAATCTTCGTCTCTGCATAGACATCCTGATTCTTACCATTGATAACAGGGATATTATGGGCAAGGGAAGTTAGCCTGTAATATGTCCATCTCTTCGATCTCGGTCCTTTAGCCCAGTATCCTGGTAGGTTGTAGTCCTCACACCCTAAATCTCTTACCCAGCGTACACCGAGGGCATCGAGTACAAATGTGCCTAAATCCAAATGCCCATGATTGACCTGATTGAACCCTGCCTTGACAGCAGCGAAAAGTGCGTTCGGATCGTCCCATGCACTTCGGAACATTGCCACTTCGACCGGACCTCGAAAGTATTTATCAAGAGGTAATGCAGGCAACTTATCACCGACAGGGACGTACCAGATGAAATCCAGTGGCGTACTGCCATACTTGGAGATCATCTCACGCTCTGCTTGAGCGATGCGGGGCATGTCAAATCGACTTCCAAGCCAGAAAAGAGAGGGAATTTGTTTCCTTCGTTCTTCCTCACCTACATCAGCAAAATTGAAATACAGACCAGTCGGGCCAGTCATATATATTGGGAAAAATCCCGTCTGGGATAAACCTTTCATTCTCGAGAGGCCGAAATCCGTCCCAAGAGCGGTATTCATCGCTGCTAATGCATAAACTGCATAATCAGTAGCATATTTCCAATATCCAGGCCCTTCGGGCCAGGCACCATCGGGGGCATAGGTCGAAAGGGCATTGGGCATGAACCTTACCGCATCGGTGATGATTACGTTAGCATATTTGGGGTCGGTATCGATCACTGCCAATGCACCGACAACCAGACCACCATTGCAAACCAGATTCCAATTGAACTGATTGGTCACCTGCCACGATCCTTTCCCACGATATTGTAAGACACCTGGCTTGAGGCCGTTCTTGATAAGACCAGCCCTTATCTTTTCCCGCGATTGAGCGTCGAGATAGTGATAAAGCCAATCATACCCAATACCAACGGCGTGGGTCATCTCGGCAGTGTCAAGGAAGTGAGCCGGATTCCAATCCTCGAATGCACAAACGGTAAGAAGATTTTCTTTTAGTTTCTCTGCATATTTCTTCTTGCCCGTTAGACGCCAGGCTAAACCAAGGACATAAACCCGTCGAAGACACTCTCTACTTACAGGCAGTAAGCGAAAACTATCGGGTAAACGGTATTTGAGCACTGGTAAGTTGCAGCATTCATCAGCCTGCTTTATAACATCGCGATAGCATTTCTTCAAAAATTCATCATGCTTCATGAGTTCCTTCAATTCCTTGAGCCGATTATCGGTCAGGATTAATCGGGGATGAGATTTCTTCCCAGCGCGCCTTAGAACATCCTGCATTTCCATAGACATTCTTGTCGCCCCAATATTATCTGCCAGAACAATGTGGCTACTGCACAACAATGCCGATACCGCTAATGCTACCGCCAAGAATCTACCCTTTTGCACCACTGACATGGTCTCCTTTGGCTGGCCGACTCAACGGTAGTTCACTGCTGTTATACCAACCGTTATCAGGGCAGTATCAAGTGCTGTAGGTGCTGCTTTTATGCGCAGGGTTTTAATCTTCTTTTCTGGATGGGGGTTTGCCCACTCCAACCCATAAATAGTAACATCCTCGCCACAAATCATCTTGCCCTGCCAATACGCATCGGAAGGATACGTTCCTATGTAACCAGTATGACGATGAGAGATATGCTTCAGAGGGGCACCGTGCCGACGATTCCACTCCGCCAGCTGCCAACCATAATCCAGATGAAGAGCCGTTGATGTACCATCATTATAGACTAACTCATACGTACCGACATGGGAAGGATGGTACCTTTCGCAGGAACGATCAGATGGCTTGGTATCGCTTGAGCAGGTATGGAGCAAAATAAGGCTATCGGCTACAAGATTGATAGGAATCTCCACGCTTTCAGGATAACGCCTATCGCTAGTATCAGGTGATTCCACGAGGATAAGACCCGAAGGGATTTCAAACGGTACGCCATTGAGCGTGACCTTACCGGCAGGGAGATTGGAAATATCATATCCACCCTTACTTCCAGAATTATCGCAGCGGGGTGCAGTAGCAACGGAAGAAATATCGATGGGCGTGAATGACTTTGCCTTGGTAATTACGGGCAATTTATACCTGCTTATCTGCGAGCGGATCAGGGGCATCATCTGGTTTATCTTTCTATCCATTGTCCAGCGGAGTTCATCAGCATAATGCTCGGTCCACATCATATTGGCAGAGTAGATGAAATCGTAGAGTTTGCCCTTGGCACCGATATCTTCCTCTGACGACCTGCACCAGGTAGAGACCTCCGCTCCGATAACGCCTTGCCGCCTGCTTCGAGTGGTAAACCGCGGGTAATGCGATGAGTAGAAGTTGCCCATTATCACCTTAAAGCCATGATCTATCAGGCGAGTTTCGATGTCGCGATCAGTGGCAAAGTACCAGACGAAATCCAGCATCACGATGTCCTTCGGAATCATATCAATTGCATCAGGCACGCCGTAGGGGCGGAAATCCTGAACCATATCCGCCCAGATCATCATCCCCAAGCCCTTACTTTTTAGATAATCGTGGATCTTATTCACATCGAGGGCAAAAAGTTCAGCACGGGATTTGCCCTTGCATCGTGGACATACACCCATGGTATATGCTTCATCGTGCCCCATCGATATATACCGCTCGGGCTGAAATACCTCGATGACCTCGTCAATCATATCGAAAACAATCTTATGGCTCTCCGGATGGAGCGGGCAGTAGCAATCTGGATAAGTATCATTGGGATTTTCGGCAATTTCCGGATAGGTGGCTGTGAGATACTCGACGTGGCTTAGCGATTGAACCTCGGGGATGACCTCGAAGCCATAACTTTTTGCGTAGTTGACGATATCGCGTACTTCATCCTTCGTCAGGTAGCTACCCCCACCTATCTGGGCATGTGGGATGTAAGGGCGTTTACCTTCAGCTGCTTCACGGTTCACACGTTCCCACGTCTGGTTGATTTCAGGACGCCGATCGAACTGCATACCAGCAGTGACTTGCAGGAAAATCGTATTCATCTTCATCGGGGCAAGGACATACCTGATTAGATTCTTTATGAACGGAATATCGTCTCTGTGTGGCATGAACAGGTGAACGCCACGGAATTCCATGTGAGGGTAATCCTCGATTAGACAGGTTTGGGCTGCTGGTTTTTTGCCTGCCACTCCCCTGCCGAGTAATTGCAGGAACGTTTCGACTGCGTAGATTAGTCCTCGTCTGTCAGCAGCAAGGATGAATACCGTATCAGGCGATACTTTTAGCGAATATCCTTCCTTTCTTGGTTGGGGCAAGTCGATAGCATCAACCGCTTTAGAGGCTCCGGGCTTGGCAATTAATATCTTATCAGATAAGTCGCTTATCTCGTGTTCACGAACGATTTCGACGGACAGGTCGAAATTCTCTTTTACCTTTTCCATCAAAAGTGCTGCTGAAAAGACGCTATCTTCGCAGGCATCATCAGCAAGGACGATCTTCGTTGCATCTGTAAGTTCAAAAGCGCCTTCCCCGTCGAAATTAATCTTCTGCGGGATGGGGTACAAAGCAGGTTCATCAGTACTTGCGCCCCATAACTCTACTCCTGAGAGAAACAGGTCGCGATTGAATGAATCTATCCTTACGACAACTTCGGTAGCCTCCAGGCCAACATCTATTGATATAGTTTGTTCTTCCATCGGCTTGGTGTGCCGCTTTCTGCCAATTTTACCTGCGAGAATCTTATTACCGTCAGGAAGGCGGACATACACCTCTGCATAATTCAACCCTGCTGGTTCAACGTAATCGGGCACCTCGCCAAGACTGACGCTGCCGAACTTATCGGGCGTAGGTAGCTCGGGTTCAGCACGACTAGCCTGATGAATTACGACTCGATCGATGAAGTATTCCCCTTTGAGGTCAAAAACAATATCAACGCCCATCTCGCGTAGGGTATTACCATTCCAGCCGACGATGGTATCAGACTTACCATCGGTCAATGAGCCGTCAGAGAAGGCAATTGCTCCGGAGGCATCTGCCTTATCACTCTGCAGATCGGGAGGTAGCACATCAGATTTGCCTCGCTGGCGATAAGTATATGTACCTTCGATTGCATCCTGCTTACCATTACCCGTTAGACAACCCAGCACCATCGTTTATCTCCTTCCTTTTTCCTTTAGCAGAAGTTCTTTTTGAAATAATCCATTGCCCGCAAGCAAGTTCGAATTACGCCCAATTTGCCCAGATATTCCTCAATTTTACCTGCCGATTTGAGAAAGTTTTCGATAAGCACATTGACATCGTCTTTGCAAATCACTTTTTCTAAAATCTTCTCACTTTCCTGTGCTAATTCTCGCGTTTCATCCCGAATTTGAGCAAGTTGTTCAATTGCATCTTCGATTTTGTGGAGATTTATCCCCGCCTTATCAAGTCCTTCAGGAACTGCGCTGGGGGCAAGATAACCCGTCCAGAGAGGCACCTCAGCTGCTATCCATTGCGAGAATGCCCCCGGTGGGAGGTGGGAAAGTATCTCATCTTCAATCTGTTTTAGTATCCTGGTGCGTCTTGCAAGTGAAGCGCGAATTTTACCTGACCATTGCAGATAATCCAGAAATAGATGATTGAATCGCACACTCTGCTTTACCTTCTCAGCTGCCTGGACGCATTGATTAGCCCGTATTTGAACCTCCTGAGCAGTATCAGTATTGATAATCCCGCCCATCTGATAAGCAGAGCGGATAAGCGAGTCAGCAGAGCTGCCGAGGAAGACAGTGGCAAACTTACTATCGAATCGTTCCCTGCTGACTCTCCCTGCCGACCATGCCGACTCAGCCGTTGCTGCTATTGGCAACCAGCTAACCTCCAGCGGTTCGCTGCCGCCGTAGAAAAGCGGATAAATCCCCTTTCCAGGCCAGTGGGTATTGAGTATTCCTACACCACCATCTTCAACCAACGCCTCACAAAACGCCATTGTATTAGGTACTCGAATCCGCCAATCGCCTTGATAACGAGCTGCCCCAAGAACATTGAAGCCCAAATCGCGGAAATATCTGATATATGGAAATCCACGAATCTGATCGGGAAATCCCCCATCGTCCCAGTATTTTTTGAATGTATCGAGCACGTACTGCGGTACCTCGTCGAGCAACTCCCTGCCTGATAATTCAAGACCAGCCCATCTGACGAACGGCACCGATCGGCTACCCATCCTGTATTCCCAGTACATTATCCAGAAATCCCTGCTAAGATTAGGGGTGTCCTTCGGGACGTTGGTGAGGTAATCATACCAGAGGATAGGAATCTTACCCTTGGCGGTGATGACCGAACCTACCTTGTTCATGTAATCGACGAAAAGCGCGCTAAGCCCGTGTCTGGCAACATATTCTTTACATCGCGGGCATTGACC
>JAGHBS010000128.1 GCA_021160865.1 Planctomycetota bacterium
CAATCTTTCCGCCCGAAACAGCAGTTTTTTATTATACGGCTCTCTGGCCAATATGCAAGTAATTTTCCCTCAAACGGTTATATTTACCACAAGATTGCTCTTTTGCAAGCAAAAATGTCCCCAAGCCGTTTTTGAGTCTTTGGGCGAGATTCACATCAAAGGCGTAGCAGCTGTTGATAACTACAAGTGCAATAGGTTATCTGTTCCATGGGTCCTTGTTTCACAAGGAGGTGTGACGTATTGAAAGAATGCTTTTAAGGGAATCATCAAGCGCTGATTCCATAGTGAATCCCTGCTGCTGGGTGGCACCTGGTTTTGCTTTGCGTTCGAGGCAGGATCGCAACGCCCCGTCGACTGGAGGCGGCGGGAATCGAACCCGCGTCCCGTGACGTTTCAATGTCGGCTTCTACGTGCGTAGTCGTTGTTTTTTATCTCGTCGATGACGTCCCGCAACGACACGGTACGTTATCGACCAGCCCGATGTGTTCTCGTCGCTCGATTAGCCGGGCCACTTCCGAGCGACCAGTCCGCTACCTGACGCCCTGCCAGCCCCCGCGGACGAAAGACTGGCGGACGGGCTGCTAATTAAGCAGCCAGTGCATAGTTGCGATTGGCAACTATATTTTCCCAGGTTTTTTACCAGGCCACCTGGACCCTGGACACGCGACCGACATCTCTGACCGCCCGGTCGAATCCTTTCGCCCCCTCATAAATATATTATACACCCGTTGGATTGGCTTTGTTGTATATTATCGGAGTTTTCCAATGGCATTGTAGATATTATTTGCCTGTCTTCAAACCCACTTTGCCGTCCGCCAGTCGTTCCATGCTTTTTACAATGTCATCTTCACGTAAGAACATTATGGTGATATGGTTTGTCATGGGTAGTATATTGAGTTCCTTTTGGCCGGCTGCTGATTCATAAATCATCTTGCTGTCCGTGACGGGTACGGTCATGTCAAGCTGGCCATGCATGAGAATGATAGGACATTTTAATTTAGTGGCTGCCATTATTGCCGAGGCATCAGCCGGGTCAAACTTTGCGATCTTCCCTGCCTTTTCAATTACCTTCATTGCATCGGCTTCATTCAGGAGGGGTAAAAGTCTTCGACAGAAAGAGAAGATATCACGATTCGGAGCTACTGCGATAACCCCTTTGACTCGTGGGTCAATGGCAGCATATTGAATTGCCACCGCTCCACCTAAATCGAATCCAAAGGCGAATATCGGTAAGGAAATTAGTTTTTCTTTCAGCAGTTGGTCGATTACATATTTCTGGTCATGTTTTTCTTTCGCCCCGAAGGTGACATACTTGCCAGTACTTCGGCCGTGGGCGCGCAGGTCAGGTAAGACTACGTCAAACCCCTTTTCGGCGAGCTTCTTTGCCAGGACGCGATAATCTGCCTTGCTATTTCCAATATCGTGAAGAACAAGAACAGTTCCGCGAGATTTGCCTGACTCTGGCGATTTGTGCTTATATACCCAAACATCTATCTTGATACCATCGGGCATGGTATAAACTCTGGCAGCAGATATTCGCTTGCTCTTGAGGAGTTGATCTGATAAGCCCACAATCTCCTCCTTAACTTTGCCTTGTGTGGTATCTTGCTTGATAAGCATCATAGCATATTGAGTGGTTGTGCAGCCGGTGAGAAAAGCCGATAGTATTATCATTCCAATCAATATCCTTGTGATGTATTTCATTGACAGTTCCTTTCAATACACACAGTTTCTTTTGACGGCGCTTTAGTATAACCGATTATCCCCAAGGTGCAATACATCTTTGGTTTTTAGGTTCTCTTGAACTGTTTTTCCAGCTCTTCTAAGGTAACGGTGATCGTAGTGGGTCTGCCATGTGGACAAGAACTGGAACGGTCTATTTCATCTGCTTTTGATAATAAAGCCTCGATTTCAGCCGGACTGAGCGGTTCGCCTGACTTTATAGCAGCCTTGCATGCCATCGTGGCGATGATACGTTCGAGCAATTCCGTCTGGTCTATTGAAGGTGCATCAGCAAGAATGCCGATTACATCTCGCAAGAACTGAACTGGTGATACCTTGCGTTCAGCCATCAGGACAGGGACAGAATGGATAGCAATACTGGTCGGGCCGAACTCGCTTACCTCCAAACCAAGGCGGTCGAATAGGTCTTGATAGCCAGCGAGGACGATTTTGTCAGTTTGACTGACTTCGACAATCTCAGGTATGAGCAATCGCTGCGATAGCAGATTACCTGCTGATAACCGCTGTGAAATTTCTTCAAAGAGTATCCTCTCATGCAAGGCGTGCTGGTCAATGATAGCCAACCCCGTTTCTGTTTCGACGACGATATATGAATTGTGGATTTGAATAGCAGGCAGACCTAATCGTGGAGAAGGTTTTTCGGATTGAGCCTTTTGGGACGGAATGGATTGAAGGTCGATAGGAGCGTATTGAGGAGACTGTTTTATCGTATTGGCGAGTGAGTCAGTTTTGCTAATCGTCGCAGATGCTTGAGATTCTCTGCCGTGATGATTTTCTGTCTTATCAGAGGCGTATGGTTTGCCTATCGTTTTACCTTGGGGAATTTTTCTCTGCAGTTGAGGTTGAGAAGGTCGGGATGATTTGAAGAACTCAGCCAATGCTTCCTTGAGCGATTCTCTGCGGTTTTCGATTTGAGCATCTGATCTTTGTTCTGTCGTTGCTATTCTGATTGACGGGGCAGAGGCAGTTTTATTGAGCACGTCGCGCAACGCACCAAAAAGTTGAGAATGCACCTTCTGGGCATTTCTAAAACGGACTTCTATCTTGGTCGGATGAACGTTCACGTCGATATCTGCGGGGTCAATCTCGAGAAAGATGATAGCAGCAGGATGGCGTGTTGGCTCAGCAAGGCCTCGATATGCCTCTTTTAGAGCATGCGTGAGTATTTTGTCTCTAACGAATCGGCGATTGACGAAGAAATACTGCCATTTTGACGAGGTGCGTGCCTGGTGAGGTGGACAGATTAGTCCGGATACAATGATTTCGTCTTCTTTACTGGTAAGGTCAATGAGATTATCAGCCAGTTCGGAGCCAAATAAGTCTGATAACCTTGCCCGAAGGGATTGATTGGCTGGTAAATGTAAGATGGGCTTTTTATTGTGTATGAGGGTAAATTCCACCTGGCAATTGGGTATGGTGAGTCGATAGAATTGTTCAAGTATATGCCCGAATTCAGTATTAGCGGTACGTAAAAATTTCCGCCTTGCTGGTGTATTGTAGAACAAATCTTGAACGGTGATGACCGTGCCATGCCCTGGCATCGATGCTGGTTTGACGGGCTGGTAATTCCCACCTTCGATATGGATGGAGAATCCATGTGGTTCTTTTGAATCTCTGGGTTTGCTGATTGCATCGATACGTCCGACTGCTGCTATTGATGCAAGGGCTTCACCACGGAATCCCATCGTTTGGATATTGAACAAATCTTCTGATTTTGCAATCTTGCTGGTGGCGTGGGGCATGAATGCTTTGGATAGGTCATCAGCGTCCATACCGATACCATTATCACGAACGGAGATGCTCTTTCGTCCACCGTCTTCGATGGTAATTTCGATAAATGTTGCCCCTGCGTCGAGTGAGTTCTCGATTAGTTCCTTCACCACGCTGGCGGGTCGTTCGATAACCTCACCAGCAGCAATTTTGTTTACCAACTCTGCAGGGAGTATGTGGATACCTGCCATGAAAAGAGCGCTCCATTATATCTGGCTTAAAAATAGATTTTACGAGGTTGTTTTAGTAAATCAAAAGGTGATTCGATAGTGCGGCTGTCCTTTTAGGTGTGGCTGGTTATTTCAATCCATATTCTTTAATCTTCCGGTAGAGGGTTCGTTCCCCGATGCCAAGGATTTTGGCTGCCTGTGTACGATTTCCGTTGACCATTTTGAGGGTATTGGCGATGAGTTGCTTTTCGGCTTCGGATAGACTAATTCCTGCAAGAGCAAGGGCAGTGGTTCCGGATTGTTGAGCAAGTTCCGTTCCCTTTATTGCAGGAGGGATGTCCTCTACAGTGAGTTTTCCCCCACCGCTAAGAATTGCCATATTCTCAATCGTATTCCGAAGCTGCCTGACATTTCCAGGCCAATCGTATGAGCATAGTATCCGCATTGCATCAGGGCTGATACCGGTAATCTTCTTTGGAATATCCTTGCGAGACTCGTTTATCTTCTGGATGAAGTAATGCACCAGCAGCGGGATATCCTCACGCCGTTCACGTAGTGGGGGGATTTTTAGAACTGCACCAGCGAGACGAAAATAAAGGTCTTCACGGAACTTGCGCTCCTCTACACGCTTGAGCAAATCGGTATTGGTGGCACTGATTACGCGAACATCGACGTGGATCGGTTCGTTCGAGCCAACACGAACGACCTCACCATTTTCAAGTACACGAAGCAATTTTGCTTGCATGGAGGCGGGCATATCACCTACTTCGTCAAGGAAGATAGTTCCACCGTTAGCGTATTCAAATCGCCCCGGTCTGGCGGTGGTGGCACCGGTATAAGCACCCTTTACATGCCCGAATAATTCATCTTCAAGCAGCGTTTCACTCAAGCCAGCACAATTCAAGGCTACAAATTTCGCATTTTTCCTGCCCGAATTGTTATGAATAGCCTGGGCGAGAAGTTCCTTACCCACCCCCGATTCGCCCTGGATTAATATGGGCAAACTCGACGGTGCAATGCGTCGGGCAGTCTGGAGTACTTGCAGCATGGCAGGCGAATTGCCAACAATACCTTCAAAACCATAATGCTCGTCAAGCCTCTGACGCAATTCTTCAATGGTCCGCTTCTGGATGACCCGTTCAGCAGCATGGTTGACAATGGCACGAAGTTTATCCAGATCAAGGGGTTTCTCAATATAATCACACGCCCCTTGCTGTAAGGCCGATCGACATGTGGGTACAGATGCGTGGCCTGTGATAAGAATTACTTCTGTATCAGGTGAGTATTCCCGAGCGGCTGATAAGACATCCAAGCCGGCCTCGTCGTTCTCCATAACAAGATCGGTGACGATAACGTCGTAATGCTTCTGGCGTAATTTTTCAATTGCCTGACTGGCTGAGTGGGCAATTTCAACATTGTGATTCTGCCTGGCAAGGCCCTCAGCCACGACTTCGGCATGAGCAGGCTCATCGTCAACTACCAAAACCTCACCACGGATATTTCCAGTTTGCTCATTCATACATCATCATAGAATACACTTATTCGTCGATGCTGTCAAAACTTGTAAGAAGGATACCTAAATTAGTTAGCAGGATTTTCTGAAGACTCCTCGTGCTTGGTGGGTTTAAGAGGCAGTTCTATGACGAATCGTGTTCCTTTCCCGGGTTCGCTATCGAGGTATATTCTGCCCTTGTGTCTCAGGACGATACGCCTGGTGGTGGGAAGCCCCAATCCCGTCCCACCGGGCGTGGTAGTGTAATAGGGCTGAAATATCTTCTCCTGTCGTTCTGGCTCAATGCCCGGACCGGTGTCAATTACCTCAATCACTGCATGGTCAGACCCACCTGATAGTTTCAAGAGCAGTTCTCCACCATCACTCATTGCTTGGGTGGCATTGGTCATAAGGTTCAATAAAGCCTGCTTAATCATGCCCGGATCAACCATACAGTTTACAGGTTCGCTCGGCAGGGATGTTCGTAATACTATGTGATGATGCTCTGCCTGGGGGCGGTAGAAATCAGTCAATTCTTCTATAAGGTCGCGCAGGTCAATATTCTCAAGTTGTAATTCTTGCTTACCAACATAGTTGCGAAAATCCATAATAAAATCTTGAAGACGCTGAATTTCTTTCTCCAATCGTTGAAGACGATGATAATTCCTCCGACAGCGGTCATCATTACTATTGGCGAAGTCTTCAGCCATGAGTTTTAAATTGAGTTTTATCGTGGATAGGGGATTGTTTATCTCGTGCGTCAGGTCACCAATGGACTTAACCAGCTCAACCAGTTCGTTATTGCTATTGGCAGAAGTACCTTGATCGTTCATCTCTGTCACGATTTGCCTCTCATCAAATAAATAAAAGTCATTTAAGTTAGAGCCGATTCAAACTTATTTTCTATCCGTATAGGAATCTTTCAAAATAAGAGTCCTATTAGAAGGCACTTGGGTTTATGTACATAATACCAAAAATCAGACTTGAAGTTAATTCATAGCCGGCATCGTGGGTTGAATACAATGCGAAAATCTTCTTAGTATTGCGCGATGGATATTCTTGCACTATTTCTGTTTCAGTTGTAGAAATAGTTGTGAAAATAGTATTATTTGGAGTTGGATAAAAATCTATGGGATATAGCGTTGCAATACTGGGAGCCACCGGTGCGGTCGGTAGCGAGTTTCTGAAGATTCTGCATGAGCGGAACTTTCCTATATCGAGGTTGAAATTGCTTTCGTCAGCCCGCTCAGCAGGGAAGAAAATTCGCTTTGGTGATGAAGAGATTATCGTTGAAGAGGCTAATGAGAAGAGTTTTGAAGGTGTTGAGTTAGTATTGGCTTCGGCAGGTAGTTCGGTCTCTAAAAGGTTTGCTCCGATTGCGGTGGCCTGCGGTGCGATTGTAATTGATAACACATCAGCATTCCGCATGGACGAAGATGTCCCGCTGGTTATACCAGAGATAAATCCGCAGGACATCAAGATGCACAAGGGGATTATTGCAAATCCGAACTGCTCGACGATAATTATGAATGTACCAGTCTGGCCGCTTCACAAGGTCAACCCGATACGTCGGATCGTGGTAAGCACCTACCAGGCGGTCAGTGGTGCTGGTGCTGCTGCTATGGCTGAATTGCGAGAGGCTGCTAAGGCATATTTGGAAAACCGTCCATTTACCCCTACGGTTTTACCTCATCTTCCTGCTTTCAATGTCTTTAGCCACGATAGTGAAGTCGGAGAAGATGGCTACAATCTCGAAGAACGGAAGATGATTCGTGAAACACGGAAGATTTTTCACACGCAGGACATTCTAATAACTGCCACCTGTGTTCGTGTTCCTGTTATGCGAGCGCATTGCGAGGCAATTAATCTGCAATTCACCAGACCCATTAGCGAGCATGAAGTTCGGGAAATACTTTCCAGAGCACCGGGAGTGAGAATTGTTGATGATCGCGAGAGGAATTATTTCCCCATGCCCATTGATGCCAGTGGCGGAGACGATATCCTCGTGGGTAGAATCAGGCAGGATGTATCTCAGCCGGATGGGGTTGGGATTGATATGTTTGTTTCAGGCGATCAACTTCGCAAGGGCGCTGCCTTGAATGCTATCCAGATTGCAGAATTGCTCTGACGCAATAGCGTCTTCTCTTATTGGTTTAATTTGATGATGCGAAAGGTTGGATGGCTTTTATCCGTAGATTAGTAAGGGGGTTGACAGATTGAAGCGAAGCCTTTCGTATAGATTTGTGTTAGAAGATATGGAAGGAAGGGAGTTTCATGGATGCATTTCTGCTTCCTAAAAAGCGATAGGAAGATGAAACAGCAACTCATGCTTATAGGAGTGGTTTGTTTAGTTTGTTATTTCATAAGCATGTCTTTTGGTGCTGATAAATCCACGTCTGAGGGGCAATTGGTAAAGGAATTATATGGCGAGCGTATTGCGAAAGTCAAAACCACCCCAGATTCGAGCGATGATATTACCTTGGCCCGTGAGATGCTTATGGCGGCATCTGATTCTGCAAATCCGAAGCGCCTCCGGTATCTATTGGCGATAGAAGCGCTCAAACTGACTGTTCCGATTGGCACTGATCAGTCATCGCAACTGGCAGAAGATGCATTAGAACTGGCTGATAAGCTCATCCCGCTTAATCCGATTGCGAAGTGCAAGTATAGTCTTCAAATTTCGCAGAGTCAATTTGCCGAAGCCCAAAAGGCAAGGGCAGCGCCTGATAAACTTACCAAACTGGCGGCTAAAATGGCTAAGAGGCAAATTGCCCTGGCTGATGCAATGATACGTGAAAAGAGATTCGATAAGGTACGAGCAATTTTGATCTCGGCCAAAAATATAGCGAGGGTTTACAAACTTTATGACTTACAAGACGATGTTGAAGAAGTCTTACTACGATTCAAACGGGCAAGTGCGATTTCAGCCCAGATTGCTTCTGCTCAAGCAAGATTGGACAGGGCGAAGAAGAATTTCGATGAGGATGGTATTAAGTCAGCCAAATTTGCTCTCGGATTAATATACCTGCTCAGTGCTGGCGATATTGTCCAGGCAGATAAATACCTTTCCGGTACGGGCAGTCCTTACGAGCGAGCTGTCTCTGTTGCAGCAGCATTTTTGAAAGACCCGAGTAACGTTCCACCAGCCTCTCAATGCAACGATGTCGTCAAGGCGTTGGGGGAGGCAGCTAAAATTGCTCGAAATGAGCAAGCACGCAAAAGTATAGCCACCGTGGCTTGTCAGATTTGCCGGGCATTTCTGAAAAAGAACCCTACCGGGATTGAGGCTATCAGGGCACGATTGCTCCTGACGCAGATGCAGCAAATTGCCGGAGATACTCCAGAAAGCAGGTTTATTAAATCCCTGAGAGCCAATTACGGCGGGTTATATGGAACTATTCGTGTAACCAATTTGAAGGAAAAACTTATCTCTGTTTCCTATGATTTTTCCAAGCACAGGCAGATACGAGACTGGCATATAGATTCCGGCCAATGGTCGGTAGTTCCAACAAAGAATATCCTCGGTTGTATTCCTATTAATAAATATCAACAAGCGCGGATAACAAACCGATTACGCTTCCGTGCGGATAAACCACTTGTGTTGACATATCGGGTAAGAGGTTCACAGGAATTGATGGGCATGCTTACTATCCTGTTGGAGAATGATCCCGGGAAGGAATATCAGCCTTACGAGTTAAACTTCGTATTGGGAGCGTTTCGGAATCACGGCTCGGCTATTTTCGTAAGAGCAGGGCGACTTTGGTCCAGCCGTAGGATTAGAATGGTACCGAATAATCTTTATAACGTCAGAATTGCATGGGACGGTGAGGGAACAGTTACATGGACGGTTAATGGAAAGTTGCTATGTACAAAGCAAGTGAATTACCGAAAGGAAGACATACCATTTAGTTCGATATTCGTATCGTTAGGCTGCAGAGTCAAACCAGCAGCATTCGATAATGTTAGTATTCAAGGGGTGGTTTTGGAGAAACCTACGGAAAGAATAAAACGTCCAGAAGGTTCGCACCCTGCCCGAGGCGGCAGGAGACGATTCCCTCCGAAACGAGGATGGAAGAGACGATAGCAGGCACGACGGTTTCAACAGGCGATATTTATTCCTATTGACTTTGTACCTATGAGTGCTAATTCCGATCAAACAATCCCTGCTCGGAACATCAAGTTGGTCATTGCCTATAATGGGGCGAATTATCACGGCTGGCAAAAACAGGCTGATGGTGTGGATACAATTCAGCAGCAGATTGAACAGGCGGCTTCACGACTGCTGGGTCATTCGGTTGTCGTTTATGGAGCGAGCCGAACCGATGCAGGCGTTCACGCTCTTGGTCAGGTAGCCAATTTCTTCACGACGAATTATACCATCCC
>JAGHBS010000112.1 GCA_021160865.1 Planctomycetota bacterium
ATATGGCTGTTCGAACGATACTCATAAGAATTGCTCTTCCTCCGATAGTACCGATCCGCCTCTTCAGAACGTAGAGCAAGATGCATGTATTAACAGTACTGGTAAAAGAAAGAGCAGCACCGAAGACACCTGCACGGAGCGGAGTAAATATCCCGAAAAATATCAAGACAAGATTCAACCCTGATAACACCACAGCAAGGATTAAAGGCAAGCGTGTTTCCTTCCTAGCAAAAAATGCTCTCAAAAGAATATGATTACAAAAATATGCCACCATTCCCACACAGTACATCTGCAAGATAAAGGCAGCACGGGAAGTATCGAAGGGGGTAAAGTTCCTCCGCTGGAAAATCAGTGAAATGACAGGCTTTGCAAGGACGATTAGACCCACGCCCGAGGGTATCCCCAGGAATATCCCCAATCGAAGCGCCCTGTTGAGGGCACGTCGAAAATCTTCCTCACTGCCACGGGCAGCATATCGGGAAAATAACGGAAAGACCACCGTCGCAATGGAGATAGCCAATATCCCAAGCGGGAAATTATAAAGTCGGGAAGCAGCGTAGATGCAACGCACCACTCCCGGTTCGAGCGGAAAGTCCGGATGCTCCACCGTCCGTGTAAACCCCCATGCTATAAACCTGCTTGCTACCGTGCCTATCTGCATGGCACTCATAGGAATTACCATCGGTAGCATCAAGCGGGCGATACGCCTGACCTCTGGCAATATGGGGCTTATCCTCGGCATGGTAAGTAAGCGAAACTTGCCAAGCAGCCAAACTATTCCTGCAACTTGCAGCACCCCCGTCAGGACAAGAGCAACACCGATTATGAAGAATTGCCCTTCATCGCTTCGGGCTAACATTGGTGCCAACCATAATGCCGTGATAATCAACATGATATTCAACAAGATTGGTGCCAGTGGGGGATAGACGAAATGCCCCAGACAATTCAATGCCGCTGAACCCAACGCCAATAGACAGATGGTAATCATAAAAGGCAACATCACAGCAGTGAGTTGAATCAGCAGTGTTCTCGACCACGTCCCCGGGGAAGATAACCATATCAATAACAGCACCACCTCGCCGAGAACGAAAATCGCCATCAAAATCAAAGCCAAGAGTCCTGCAACGTTTGCCAGTACCTTCCGGGCACGGTCAAGCCCAGACCGCTCGAACGATTCGGTGAAAACCGGGACGAACGCTGCTGATAACGCCCCTTCCCCGAAAAGCCGGCGGAACATGTTGGGAATTGCAAAGGCAGTCCAGAATGCGTCAGCCACCAGCGGAGAGCCGAGCGGCACGATGACTACATCGCGCAGCAACCCCAGCAAACGAGATAGAAATGTCAACGAAGATACAACCTTCGTCGCACCGAAAAACCGCTCACGTTCAGCCTTTTTATCTACTTGGTCATTCAAGATAAAAAGATTATGCGACAAATACGTCCTTGCTGGAAGAGTTAGGCAGCCCTAAACCTCTCACTTTCATTACATAACAATCATAGAAGGATTTTCATACCACTTTGATTACACCCATCCGAACATCTTCAATGCTGATAGTATCATAATGCCCACGAACGCCAAGCGCACAATCTGTATTGGGAGTTTGTGCGTCAAATGTCCGCCGAACCATGCCCCAATCATAGCCGTCGGCGTCAGGCATGCTGCTAATAGCAAACTTCGGCTGATGGTACCATTATCGCCGAGCTGAACGTTTTTCAGGATTGCACCAAGCCAGGAGACCGATGCGATAGTGGCTGCCGAGGTCGCAATGGCATTGCGCAAAGGAATTTTCAAGGCAACCTGCTGGATTGGAACAGCCAATGTCCCTCCACCAAGCCCGAGCAGACCTGCGGTGAAACCCATCGACACCCCGACCGACAACTTCTGCCAGGCTCGTATTTCCCCCGCCTGCGCCTTGCGTATGTCCTTATGAGTGTTCGGACGAATCAAACGAGAGATATTCTGACCTGCCACATAGATAAAGAACACCCCCAGAGCCCATCGCAGATACTTAGCAGCCTCATTGCTAAATAGATAACTGACCTCCACACCACTGACGATCCCAATCAATGCCCCTGCTGTTAGAAATATCCATACACTCTTCCAGATGGCTTTATTCCTTGCGTGTACAAGGGCTGATGGTAATGCCAGCAAGAAGTTTACAATCATAGCAGCTGCCATGTATTGATGGATTTGTTCAACGCCGCTTTGATTCTTCGCCCCCAAAATCCACACCATCGCAGGGATGAGTATCCCCGAACCACCGATACCCAGAAGCCCCCCAAACACCCCTGCCACCAGTCCCGTCAGAACCAATAACGCATATTGTATTATCACGATTTATGCTGTCCTCGAAGTTTTATCCACCTGATTGTTTCCGAAATACACGATACGAGCAAATAGATTGTGATAAGCATTATCACCACATCGGCGGTGAAGAGGGTCAGGTTTCCGTGGGCAGGTTTGATGAACTTCCTTCCCATTAAGACCAGTGCCGTAATAGTCGTCGTCAGCATGATAATCGCTGGTATCGCTGCAAACCAGATGCTCTTGCCCTTTTTAAGAAGCCACATTGTCGCAAGCGTCAGTACCATTGCAGCAAGGAGTTGATTTGACGCACCGAAGATTTTCCACAATGCCCTTGCCCCACCAGAAAAGGCAAATGCAAGAGTCATTGCAACTGCCAAGGAAGAATTGAACCAGTATTGACGCATCAGTTTCAACACTGCCCTGCCAATGCCTCTGGTAGCAATTGGTTTGGACGCAGTAGTAGAGAAACTCTGCTCCATCGGAGCAGCAGGTAAACCTTCTGCCCCGGTGGGAGTAAACTCTGCTTCTGCCTCTCGTTTGCTCACAGCGACTTTTGTTTCCGGCGAAGCAAAGACATCATATTTACCGAAGAATACCCGCCAGATTTCTTCAATTAGATATCTCGTCAGTCGGATGGCAGTATCGAGCGTGGTAACGAGAAATCCCTCGAGCAAAATCATCCCTCCGACCGCTCCAACATAGGTTGGTATAGAAAAGGCAGCTTTTACCGACGAACCAATCGCCATAGCAAATCCGAGAACGGGATTGGACTTCCCGGCTGCGCCAATCATCGACGGATGAACATCATGCAAGTACCCGATCCTGCTTGCGCCGACGAGAAGCGCTGCTATCACGCAGGTTGATAAAAATGATTCCAACAGCATTCCATAATATCCAACTCGTCGGGCAGCTAATTCGGAGTTGACCTGCTTGCAGGTAGTCCCACTGGCGCAAAGACTATGAAAGCCGCTAATCGCCCCGCAGGCAATTACGATGAACATCGTCGGCCAGAAAGGTCCCATCGCCTTTGTCCCCTCAGTGATATTGAAAGCAGGAATTGGTAGGCCAGCACCAGCCCCCCTTGCTCCTGCAGTTATCAGCGTTATTAAAAGCAAGCCCATCCCCACGTAAAGGATATGAACATTGATGAAATCTCTGCTCTGTAAGAATATCCAAACCGGCAAGCCCGCTGCTACCAAAACATAACCTGATAATATGAGCATCCAGATGTGCTGCCCGGTTAGACTCACCCCCATTATCTTCGTCACTGCAGGAAACGCCACCGGCCTATATAACCCTACCGTGATACTGATACCGCAGATAACAATGGCAAGCAGGCTACACTTCCAGACAGCAACCTTTTTCTTCAGGTACATCCATCCAAGCAATGGAGCAACAGCCGTGATGATAATCACGCTCATTGAGGCAATTCCACCGATGACAACCATATCCTTACCGCCTTGATTGACCACGCGGAAGATTGTCTGCTGTTCCTTCAGGTCAAGCCGATCGAAAGGCAGCATGCTCGTCAAGGCAGTGGCAGATAATCTCAGGAATGTCGCACAGACCAGCCCGAGCATTACGATTATCAGCAGCGTTATCGCAACAAATGCATTTTTACCAAGCAGCCGCTGGGCGATAGTGGCGATTGAATGTCCCCCCTCACGCACAGCAATGTAAGTAGCGAGGTAATCATGAACCGCTCCGAGCAGTACTCCACCGAAAAGCACCCATAGCAATGCTGGCACCCAGCCATAGATAATCGCAATGACAGGCCCGAGGATTGGACCTGCACCGGCAATCGAGGCAAAATGATGTGCAAAGACCACCGGCGTAGGCGTGGGAATATAATCACGACCATCTGCCTTTTCGATGGACGGGACTGTTCGGGCTGGGTCTTCACCGATGCTTCGAGCAAGAAACCGCGAATAAAACCGCGCACCAAATAATAAAACCACTGCTCCTGAAATCATTATCACCAGCGCCATCGCAACAAACCTTTCAATCCTGATAATGTCATACGTTCGTGTATTATAAAGCAGTCCACAATTCCAGCAACTTTGTATCTTGTATCAATTTCGCACCGTGATATAATGCCGTGTCCTGAAAAACTGATTTTCAATATATCAATCAAATAAGGAGCGAAAAAATGAAACTCGGTGTAATGGGCGCACTGTTCTACAAGATGAAACTGGATGATGCACTGGAGTACTGTGCAAAGGTCGGGCTCGATGCCATTGAACTACCCTGTGGGGCGTATCCAGGCGATCCATGGAAACTCCGCGGCATCCACCGCAACAAGAAAAAACTGGCTGAATTGAAAGCCAAGATAGCCGATTACGGACTCGAAGTAGCTGGCATAGCTGGGCATGGCAACTACGTGCATCCGGATAAGAAAATCGCTACCGAACATTACAAAGCCTATCGCGATGCCCTCCTGCTGGCAGCAGAGTTTGGCACGACCGTGATAGTATTTTCAGGCTGTCCTGCAGGGGCTCCGGGCGATAAGACACCCAACTGGGTGACCTGTCCCTGGCCCACGGATTTTGCCAAAATTGCTGAATATCAGTGGAACAAGGTAATCATCCCATTCTGGAAAAAGGAAAATGCCTTTGCCAAGAAGTACGGCGTGAAGATTGCCTTCGAGGCCCATCCGGGCTTTGTGGTCCATAATCCTGAAGACATCGTCCGCCTGCGTGAAGCAGCCGGTGAACAAATCGGGGCAAACCTCGACCCATCCCATTTCTTCTGGCAGGGGATTGATCCAATCCAGGCTGCCAGGTATCTCGGAGAACACAAGTGCATCTATCACGTTCACGCAAAGGACTGTGCCATCGACCCGATTAACTCGGCCATTACCGGCAACCTCGACATCAAGACTTATCGCGACATCCGGCACCGCTCGTGGGTCTTCCGAACGGTCGGATATGGACATGGTGATGAGTTCTGGAAGCCGTTTATCTCGACGCTGCGACTCTACGGCTACGACGGCGTAATCAGCATTGAACATGAAGATTCCCTGATGAGCGTCAACGAAGGGTTCGAAAAAGCGGTCGAATACCTCAAAGGCATCATCTTACGTGAGCCGACCGGGCAAGAGTGGTGGACTTGAAAAACCGCCCTACCATGCTCCAAAAGAGTAGATGCCACCCCTATTTGAAGGGTATTTGAAGGGAAAAATCCCCTGAAGTT
The DNA here is from genome assembly GCA_021160865.1 of Planctomycetota bacterium. GTDB lineage: Bacteria > Planctomycetota > Phycisphaerae > SM23-33 > SM23-33 > JAGHBS01. The sequence goes on from JAGHBS010000112.1 coordinate 5,501, forward strand.
CAAAGAGAAACGAGAGAGGAAGGTCAAAGATGGAACTTGCAGAAAGAATATCTCGACTTGGTACTGAAACCGCCTTTGCCGTCTCTGCTGAAGCAGCTGAATTGGCCCGAAGCGGTAAGAAGGTCTATCCTTTCCACTTAGGCGATATGAACATTCCTACGCCCGAAAATATCATCGAGGCTACCATCAAGGCGATGAAGGACGGCAAGACAGGTTATTGCTCCAATTACGGCCTTTACGAACTGCGGGAAGCACTGGCTGAAGATGTAAGTAAATCCCACGGCGTACCCTATTCAGCCAAGAATGTCGCAATTCAGCCTGGCGGCAAACCGCTAATCGGAAAATTTATCCTCGCAATGATGAACCCTGGCGACGAGGTCCTTTACCCTAACCCCGGCTACCCTATTTATGAATCACAGATAAACTTCCACGGCGGCAAGGCAATTCCCTACCGATATGTCGAGGGAAAGGATGATTTCAAACTACCACTCGACGAGATTGAAAAGTCCATCACACCTAAGACAAGGCTATTTATCCTGAACGACCCGCAAAACCCACTCGGGGCACAATGCACACGGGAAGAATTGGAAGGACTGGCTCAAATCGTCCTCCGCCACAACCTCTTCGTGCTTTGTGATGAAGCCTACTTCGATATGCGCTACGAGGGACCTGCCCATTCATTGGTATCGCTACCGGGGATGGCAGAAAGGTGCCTGATTCTTTACACCTTCTCGAAGAAATATGCCATGACGGGCTGGCGTCTCGGTGCCGCCATCGGGCCCGAAGAACTAATCGACACCATCGCAAAACTCAACGTCAACGACGAATCCTGAACGAATCATTTCATCCAGTAC
>JAGHBS010000138.1 GCA_021160865.1 Planctomycetota bacterium
GTTTACGAAGATGGTGGTCAGCTAATACAGCTTACTCCCATTGGTGGCGACGCCAATTTGGATGTCTCTGTTGACCTCAGCGACCTGGGAATCCTGGCCGGGCACTACGGCACGACTGGCGGGATGACCTGGGCCACCGGTGACTTCAACGGCGACGGGAACGTCGACCTCGCCGACCTGGGAATCCTGGCCGGCAACTACGGCGAAAACGCCTGCTCGTCGTCGGAACCTGTTCCAGAACCGATTACACTGACGCTGTTTGGTATAGGTGCATTGGCGTTGATCCGACGACGCCGTCAATAAAAAGTAAGACGGAAGGAATTGAAGGTTGAAAGTTTCTATTGGATAGAAATATTTAGTTAGAAAGGAGAATGAAGATGAAAACTGTTGTGGCAATGATTGCAGTACTAACTCTGGCGACGTTAGCTCAGGCAGAAATATGGGTAGAGGTTGATCCTGGCGTGGACGTCGGTGATGGCCTGACCAGTTATACGGTTCATCTGGTTGCCGACACGGAAGCCAACAAGGCTACCGCATGGGATGGAACATTCATCGGACAGATGAACCAAATATGGTTCGGGGGCATTATGCCCACCCCGACGATGTCGAATGCATCTTACTTGGGCGACGATATAATCAAGGATTCGCATTTCCTGCTGTATGACGATGACCTGCTGACAGTAAGGACACCCAATGAGACGGAGACGGCTCCTGATGGCGCCCTGGACGGTGCATTCGGTATTAAACCCGAGGCTGAACTCCAGGACCTTCCACTTGCCCAGATTGTTCTGGCACAAGGTCAGCAAGTCCTTATGGTAGGCGGTGCCGCCGACATCCAGGGTAGGACGTTCGATTTCGAGGTACTCATTCCTGAACCGGCGACGCTGTCGCTGTTAGGATTCGGGCTTGCTGGTATCCTGCTGCGTCGCAGGAGAAAATAAGAAAGGCTACTCCTACTTTACCAGCCTGAGTGAGGCGTAAGGAAAGCGATAGAGCCTGCAGGTAAGATATATACCTGCAGGCTCTTCGTTTTTATACAGATTAATCTCCTGTACTTCTCCTATCAGATCATTTCATCATCATAAATCAATCTCTATCAGTATTGAAGTATTGAGAAGAAATTTGCTATAAGTGGCTGGTTATGATTTGACCGTTCCGCCCACAAGGATAGAATGTATCTTTTATGCCTCAGACCTGTAAGATATGCGTTCTACTCAACGGGATGTGCATCCTTGGTGATTTTTGAAAGGAACAACAGGTTATGTTCGACGTGGTAATCAGAAATGGGCAGGTAATAGACGGCAGCGGGAAAGACCGATTTTCCGCCGATGTGGCTATTCAGGGCGATAGAATTGTAAAAATCGGAAAGGTTTCCGCCACTGAGGCCAATCGCATCATAGAGGCTGACGGTATGATCGTGGCACCGGGATTCATAGACATTCACGCACACGAGTACTCCGAATATCTTGAAGCCCGCCTTGATAGCAGACTTCGCCAGGGCGTCACGACGGAGGTTATTGGTAATTGCGGTGAGTCGCTTGCCCCGGTGATTGGCGAAGGCATCGAAGTCGTCAAGAACATGCTAAAAACCTTCGGACAGGAAGCTGCTAATGTAGATGTCCCCTGGTCATCGATGACTGAACATCTCGATTACATGGACAAAAGGGGCGTTATTACCAACTATGCCATGTTGGTAGGTAATGGCACGATTCGGGCAGCAGTGATAGGGCTCGACGACCGTAAGGCAACAAGCGACGAACTGGAAGAGATGAAAAAATTGCTCGCCCAAGCGATGGAAGAAGGAGCGTGGGGACTCTCTTCGGGACTGATTTACCTACCCTCGATGTTTGCTGACACTGCTGAACTAATTGAATTAGCCAAAGTATCCAAACAGTACGGTGGAATTTACGCCAGTCATATCCGAGGCGAGCACGACCCGCTCCTTTATAGCGCCATCGCTGAAGCAATCGAAATAGGACGCAAGGCAGGCATATCCGTGGAAATTGCACATCTTAAACTTTATGGCAAGCAACTGTGGGGAAAGGCAGAGGAAATCCTCAAGATGCTCGACGATGCCCGCAGCGAGGGAATTGACGTCGAGGCAGATACATATCCCTACACCGCTTCGCATACCACATTATCAGCCATCCTGCCAGACTGGATGCAGGGAGGCGGGACAGAAAAGATGGTCGAACGACTGAATCAACCTGAACTGCGCAAAAAGGCAAGAGAAGAAATCACAGCAGGGAAGGTAATCTTCTTCAAAGGCATCGGCTGGGAGGATGTGAAAATCACTCACAGCGATCTTGATGAAACTCTCGATGGTAAATCCATCGCTCAAATCGCCCAGCTGCGCCAAAAAGACCCTTGCGAGACAGCCTTTGATTTACTGGCTGACGACCCTACACTGCGAGCAATCTATTTTGCGATGAACGAAGATGATGTCCGTACAATCCTGAAGCATCCGCACGTCAAGATTGGCTCAGACAGTTACGCCCTTAGCAGCCAAAGCAGACTCGCCAAGGGCAAGCCCCATCCGCGTTGTTATGGCACATTTCCACGTGTGCTTGGAAAATACGCCCGTGAGGAAAAACTATTCACGCTCGAACAAGCCATACAGAAGATGACCTCCTTATCAGCCCAGAAGATAGGCATACCCGACCGAGGCGTGCTAAAAGAAAACGCCTACGCTGATATCGTCGTATTCGATCCGGAAACCGTTCGCGATAAGGCAACATTTGAAAATCCACACCAGTATCCTGCAGGAATTGAATTCGTTATACTAAACGGACAGGTGGTTGTAGAAAATGGTCAATACAACGGCAAATTAGCGGGTAAGACACTTAGACGGGGTAAGCAATAAAATCTGCCCGATAAATCCTCTGGCAATCTCGTCGAAAGAAACTCTTCCGGATAGGATTGCTCGCCTCAGCAGGCTTTTATTTGAGCGGTGCCGTCGATGTGTTGAGTTTTTCGGGAAACCCTGCAGGTTTATCAGCAGGTCCTACCTGGACGGTCATGCTGCCAACAACTCGACCTTGCCCTTTATAGATTGTAAAAGGCAACCTGCTCCACTGCCCATGTCCGTAAAGCACACCCGTGATAAGATTATATCCGCCCAAAACATACTTACCATTTGCAACGAGCAGCCAGTTGTTATATCGCACCAATCGCACCGTCCTTATTGATATATTTTCAGCCAATTGGCTTTCAATTTTCTTACCAGCTGCAATTATGCACATTCCCAGGATGTTTCTCCTATCAGTTTTATCCTGATAGACGCTGGCGATTACGTCCAATTCCGGATCAGTCCATCCAACGATTACTTTCCTGGAATTGATAAGCCCCAGCCGTTTTATCATTCGCTCAAGAGCAGAGGGAAGCATCCCAAAATTCGCTAACGCAACAAGCACCACGGCAAGTAAGAAAATAACACTTATAATCGTCAGGATGTATCGACTGGCAGATTTCATTTCAAAAATCGCCTTGCTACAAGACAAGCGATATTTACAATTTTAAATAATCGCTATAGCCCACAATTATTAGCCCTCTTGCGAGCTAAACGAATTCACTATACTATCAGCATATTCCCATACAATACTATAGTACATATAAACATCATTACAGCTAATCTTGAGCTTTTGAGAATATGGACGCAATCATAATTGCCATTGGTGATGAACTTATCAACGGGGCAGGCATCGACACCAATAGCAGTTACCTTTCACATAGATTGCTTGAGAAGGGGATAATTCCCCGCCGACATATAACCGTAGGTGATAATATAGATGAAATTGCAAAGGTAA
>JAGHBS010000228.1 GCA_021160865.1 Planctomycetota bacterium
CACAGAGAAGACCCTCAGTGCCGTAGAGCATGAGAGAGAAGCAATTCAAGAATGGCTTATACAAAATCATCTGGGAATGCTGAGGCTTACTTTGGCTACTGATATTGTTGTCAGTGGTTATGATCTGCTTGATGGTAGATTCTCTAATGTCTATAAGCGCGTGGAGCATCAAGTAAATAGTGCCAAAGAGCAAATGCTTTTAGATTGGTTTCAGAAGGGGGGAAGGTGGCAACCCGAAAGATTCCTATTGAAAAATAATCCTAAGGAAGTCCGTGAAAAAAGCACAGCTCAAGCACAGGAGATAGGTAAAGCTTTGCCGCGTGCTTCTACCTTTGCCTTATTTTTTGATGAAGCATCCTCGGAAAACGGCCTGCTTAAACAATTGGTAGATGTCTTGGGTTTCAAAATGCAGCTCAGTAATAGCGAAGAAAAGTTATCAGCTGATAAGAGTTGCTTTGTCAGGCGATTATGGACTGAAGCAAATCAAACTGAAACGACCTGGCTGCCTTATTTATCGTTGGCGAATTACATTCCGCTGCGAAGTAAAGAGGATATAGAAACCCTGAAAGATATGCTATCCCCTCAGGAGTATGAAGACCTCGCCGGTCAAGATGAAGAATCACCGAAAATAGGTGAACCACTTACCTTTGGTGAACTTGCCTATCTATCGTGCCGCAAGGTAAAGATAAAAGATCGGCAATATAAGTATATCGGTCAACCGATGCTTGCTTGCCTCAAGGCCGATGTTGACCATTTGGGGCTTTTGTTCTCAGAAGGATTTGAAAGGCATGATAAGGAAAATGAAGGAAAGATTATTTCCGATCTGTCCTTCGCCCGTTTAGCAACTCTAAGCCGATTTCTCGACCTGTTTTTCAAGGGCTATTTGACATACAAATTCAAATCCGCTGACTCCTCATATCGTTTGGTCTATACAGTTTTCGCAGGCGGTGATGATTTAATGCTCATAGGGCCTTGGCATGTGATGTTTAATCTGGCACTGGACATCCACGATTGGCTGAAGGGACTTACAGGGGGAAACCCATCAATAACATTGTCAGCAAGTCTTGTTCTCGCACAGCCCAAGATGCCTCCGTCACAAATGGCTCGAATGGCGGCTAATTCCTTACAGAAAGCCAAAAACGATGGTCGAAATCGTATTGCTGTTTTCAATCGAACCCTATCATGGGAACAATTCCAGCAGGGGCTGGAATATGGTAAGAGGCTTGACGAAATGCTACGCAGAGAGCAAAGCGATAAAAGCGGACTGAGTTTGAACTCGGGATTCGTCTACCGACTTCTACTACACGCTCAATCTGCTGAACGCGTTATGAAGGGAATAAATATGCTTACCGATCTTACCTGGCGAAGCCACTACCTTTACGACCTCCGTCGCAATGTCAAGGTGGATTCATCAGCAAGCCAAGCACAGAAAGAAGACCTGAAATGGCTTCAAGAATTACTACCACTTTCTATAAAGTCAGATCACATTGCTGCGGTCATTATCGGGGCTATTTATGCATTGTATATGAATCGAAAATTGAAGGAGAAAAACAATGAAAACACAACAAAAGCAACAAAGGTATGAAGAACCGACGTTTGACCTCCAGAAGGACGAGAAGGAACTTGTGGATGAGTTAGCCGAAAGACAAGCCAAGAAATTTCCCTATCCTCGTCTAAAAAGCACTCAACTTCGCAAGTTCTTCGGGGAAGTCAAAGACCTCTACCGCCGACTTACGCAGGGGCAAGATTACGAAAAACAGATTGAGCCTGAATTCAAGATGCTTCGTTCTAAAGTCTATTACGCCCACCGCAAGAGTGGTGAGGATAGGGTGCCGAGAGAATTCGTTGACTTTATCGATAATGGCGTGAAAACCGTCAAGAATAAAGAGGATTTTGAAAAGTTCGTACGGCATTTTGAAGCGGTTGTGGGTTTCTGGTACGGCAAATATGGCAAATAAGAATACTGAAAGGAGATAACTATGAATGAGACAGATGAGCGAAAAAACTATCGTTTGAAAGAGATTCGCAAAATCAGCGGACAAATCGAAGTCGTCACCGGCTTGCGTATCGGGGCAAATGTCGAACAGATGGAAATATCAGGACTTGATAACCCAATCCTGCGCAATCCCTCCAACAAGGAACCTTACATTCCAGGTTCTTCGCTGAAAGGGAAAATGCGACACCTGGCAGAGTGGTACCATAGTGAGTTGCCACTACCGAGCGGAGATCTGGTCAACAATTGTATGACCAATGGTAAAGTAGCGCGTGTCTTCGGTATTGCTGCTGGTGAAAAAGCAATAGGCCCCACGCGTACTATCGTTCGTGATGCTACTCTCTCTGAAGAAGACCGTAAGCGATTCAAGCGAGGTGAACCCATCACCGAAGTGAAGACTGAGAATAGTATCAATCGTCTTACTGCAATGGCTAATCCCCGTCCAATGGAGCGTGTGTTGCCTGGTGTGCGATTTGATTTCGAAATCCTTTATCGCATCTTCGACACCGATGACGGTGGCAAGGCAGATGAGGAAAACTTTGAAGAAGTGCTTCTGACTGCAATGGCACTACTTGAGCAAGATTACCTCGGTTCCTGTGGCAGCAGGGGATGTGGACAAATCCGCTTTATTGCCAAAGACGGTGATAATTACAAACCGGGCCTTCTTGTCAACGGAATCTTTCGCGAGCTACCCCCAATCAAGGTTGCCAATCCTACTACGGAGCAGATAGCATGAAACGTTATAAACTTCGCCTGACATTAAAGAGTCGGATGGGAACGCCAATAACTGCTGATACGCTCTTTGGCCACCTCTGCTGGGGAATGTTGTATTACGAAGGCCAAGCCGCTCTGGAGAAATTTCTTGACGATATGCAATCTTCCCAGCCTCCTCTTATTATTGGCGATCCCTGCCCCGAAGGATTTCTCCCCTCTCCAATCCTACCCCCGGCCAGTGTGGATGAATATAATCAAATGAAATATCACCTCCAGCAGCATATTGATAGCGAGCGAGTCAAGCAAGATGACCCCTCAAAAGCAGTAGAGCATCCTGCAATTGAAGCACATGATAAACTTAAGGAATATCGTAAACGCCAATGGATATCGGTCGAAAATTTCAGCAAATGCATCGATAACCTTTCTGCCTTATCATTGTTGCAAGCAAATCTTGAATCACCTTCATCTCCGAAGGTCTTGAAGGAAGCCACCGTTTTTCATAACACGATTAATCGTATCACCCTGCACACAGCCGAGGAGGGGGGCTTGTTCGTCCAGACGGAGTATTTTCCTGATTGTCCCGATTTCCATTTTGACCTTTACATTTTAAGCACGCTTGAGCCTGAACGAATCCGTACCATCTTTGAGGAAGGTCTCATTGGTGGCTATGGTGCTGATGCCTCCACCGGCAAGGGACATATCGAAGTCGGACAGATTAACTCCGCCCCCTTACCAGAAGCAAGCAATGCCAATGCCGTCCTTGCAATGGGTGTGTTTTGCCCCGCTGAAGATGATCCTGCCCGTGGCTGGTGGCGTACGGAAGTTCGTCTTGGAAAGGTTGGCGGTGCATGGCTTGTCGATTCGGAGAAGTATTCCCCATTCAAATATCCGCTCATTCTCCTCAAGGCAGGTTCAATTCTCAGCCCGCCTCCTGACAGGCCTTATCTTGGTCGAATTGTGCCGAACGTTCATCCCACACTTAAAAAAGTCGTCACTTATGCGATGACACCCGTTTTGCCGGTTCGTTGTCCATCCCTGGATACCGAGTTGAAGGAGCAGAGCCAATGAAACGATACCGCATACAATTACATCTACTTTCACCGCTCCATATCGGTACTGGCGAGGAACTTACTCCCACCGATTACATCATCCGCACCCCCGGCGGGAATCAGCAGCGTCCCATCCTTTACGCCCTCGACATCCCCAAACTGCTCGGCCAGATGAGCGACGCCGACCGCCAATCATTCAACGAAGCCGCCTCCTCTAATAATCCTGCCCATCTGCGCCGCTGGCTTCACGAGCGCGTCGATGTAAGACAATACGCCCGCTGGTACGCTTATGTAAATCGGGAACTTTACGAACGCTATCGAGACGGACTTCAATCGGCTAAATCCGAATTAGCCATTCATCCTATTATTCGAACGTCTTTATCATCTCAACCTTACATCCCGGGTAGCACTGTTAAAGGCGCCATCCGCACTGCCGTTTTACAATACTTACTCAACTCGCAGGAAGGCGAGGCAGAAAAAATTGCCCAGAATAAAGCATATCAAAACTCCCGCAACTTCACCTTGGGAGAAGCCGCTATCCTTGGCCATCTGACCCGTCCCGAAAAGCAAGACAGATCGTCCCGGCAAAAGGAAAAGGCTGAAATCCGTGCCGACCCCTTCCGTGCCGTTTACATATCAGACCTGTTTTACAATCAGCCAGACACCCCCGCCGGACCTGCTCAATCGGCAAAGCCGACCGCCTCTCTCTTTACCATCGTCAACAAGGTAAACCTCTTCTCCCTGGAAAGTGGCAATATAGCCGCCCCTCGCCGCAAAGCCCCGCTGGGAATCCACATGTTTTACGAGATGACCTTCTCGGCTTTGAATGGCAGAGAAATCATTGCCCAGGGCACCCTCACCATCAAAGATGAGTTATCTTCCACCGATACCCGCAGGGCAAAAAACTGGAACTTTGAACATTGCGTCTCACGCAGCATATCGGCAGCGGATATTCTAAAATCCTGCCAGCAATTTTACTCTAAGCGCCTCAAAGAAGAAGCCGAACTTACCAGCAAAATCCCCAATGCATCCCGTGCCTACAGCCAATTACAACAGATGGCTAACAGTCTAAATCATAATCACGAAGCCCTCATTCGTCTTGGTCGCTTTAGCCACGTTGAATGTGTTACGCTCGAGCCACCGCTTCGCCGTGCCCGAGGTGGCAAATCACGCACTATGACGCCCGGACCGCTTCCGATGGGATGGGCTATCCTGCGACTCGACTTAATGGAATAGCCAGTAGCCTTTGACGATATTTGACAAGTGAATAAAGAAATGACCAAAACCCCCTGATGAAGAAGGGATCAAAACTGCTTTTGCCCAAGCCAAAGTTTTGCCCAAGTTGCCCTGAAATGACGAACCCCCCCTGATGAAGAAGGGATCAAAATGCTCGGACGTCCTTTATCACCACTCTCATTGCTGTAAGATGACGAAAACCCCCTGATGAAGAAGGGATCAAAACTCTTCATCCATATCGAGATTGACAGGCATAATCCGGAAGTGACGAAAACCCCCTGATGAAGAAGGGATCAAACGGGGACTATAAACGGGAAAACTTGGGAATGGACGCTATCAAGGTGACGAAAACCCCCTGATGAAGAAGGGATTGAAACGTGGTATAATGGAAATGTATGAGAAGGAGGCTGAGCAATGAAAAAGAACAGGCGTCCAAAAAAGAAATCTATGAAGGATATCCTCACGAAGAAAGAAAGGCAGGAGCTGCGGAAAGAATTAGACCAGATGTCAGAGGAAGAGCGAAAGCATATCCGCGATATAGCCAATAGCTTTTATGATGGTGATGAGGAATTGGCATTGCAGAGGTACAAGGTATGGACTGAACCAGCGATATTCATCGGTTGGGACGAGAAGGAAGGCAAGTGGAAGGAGCTGAAAGGATGAAAGGAAAGTAAGAAAATCTTCCTGATGAAGGAAAGATTAAAACTTCCCCTTGCGAAACTTCTATCGGGGGCATCTCTCAGGAAAAATCTCCCTGATAAAGATAAATAGGGATTAGAATGGGAATTCACTCCTGACGAGCATCTGGAAAGGAGATTTATCATGAACGAATTGCGTAATTGGTCAAATTCGTCCGAAAGCAAATCAGATTTACCCGCCAGTACAGGACAGGCAGATAACAAGAAATATCGGGCGGCTATCATAACGGTAGGGGGGACAGAAGAGCCAATTCAGAAGACCATCATCGAAAATAACCCTGAATTCGTTGTCTTCCTGGCCAGTAATGAAACTATTGCAAAGGCTGGTAATGTTGTGGAAGGATGCAAGAAGGAAGGCGTTAGGCCGGAATTTGAATACGTCATCGTTGAAGATAAAGACAATCTGGTAGATTGCTACAAACGCAGTCTCGAGGCGATTGATAAGGTAAAAAAGCGCGGCTATGCCAGTAAGGAAGTTTTGATAGATTTCACAGGCGGCACAAAGGCGATGTCAGTGGGGCTTGGACTGGCGGCTGTTCGCGAAGGTTTTGATTTCAGTTATGTCTCAGGAACAAAGCGAACGAAAGACGGCGTCGGCGTAGTTGTCAGCGGGACGGAAGAGATACTTATAAGTACGAGTCCCTGGCAACTCTTCGCAATCGAGGAAAAGGAAGCACTGGTGGATATGTTCAATAAGCACCAATTCCTGGCTGCCAGTGAATTGGTGGAAAGATTGGTCAAACGAAAAAGCCTGCCGTCATATGAACAATCCTTGATGGAGATGCTCAAGGAATTGATTGATGGGTATCTACAGTGGGATCACTTCAAACACCCCGAAGCCCGTAAATCCATAGACGGCCGTAAGGTTGAAGCGCTTGAGAAGTTCGTCAATGATCATGCTGGGCATGATGATAGGGCAGCTAAGGCGGTGGAGCAACTTGGTCCATTTGTCGAGGCGGTAAAGAATAATTGCAGCTTTCTGGAGCGTCTTCAAAATCATACCATGGGATTTAAGAAGGATGAAATCGTTGAAGAGCACGTTGTTGATTTACTTGCCAATGCCCATCGCCGGTATGAAGAGGGCAAATACGACGATGCCTTTGCACGTTTGTATCGTGCAATCGAAATGGCAGGGCAAATCGCCTTTACAAGACGATTTAAATGTCAAACGGATAAAGTTCCACCTGAAATAATACCTGCGACGAGGGTAGGCAGGTCAGAAAATCTTCGAGAAGAGTTTGTACGAAAATATACCGACGAGAAAACAGGGATGCTGAAACTGCCCCTGACGGCTACCTACACGGTACTATCGGCGGTGGGGGATGAGTTGGGAAAACGATTCGATGAGCATGGTGATACCATTCAAAAATTTCTTCATATTCGAAACAATAGCATCCTGGCTCACGGAATCAAGCCGGTCAAAAAGGAGCATTACGAAGAATACCAACCATTTGCTATGAGTTTGATTGGTGTAAAGGACGATAATTTGCCCCAATTTCCGAAGCTGCCGCTGCGATTCATGGAATAGGGGCTTTTCTATTTTGAGAAAGTTCGTGAAGGTTGCGATGCCAAGGTATGCCCTGTTGGAAAGGCTGACAGAATGCCTTTTTAAAATACCTCCCGATCACGGACGTTGGCCGTGAAATATATCCTTCCATGAAGTTGCCACAGCAGTAAAATGCAATCACAATCGAATGGGTATGGCTCTTCTGGTGTTAAAAAAGTAGAAGCGAGGACGAGGAAAGAAAAAATGCAGGGAGATAGAAATATGGCTATGGCAACAGAGATTAGAAGCAGGGCAGGCAGCATTATAAATATGCTTTTTACTTTTGTCTTTTTATTAGTCGTATCAAACACGGCATCTATTGCGTCTGCCAAGCCTTCTATCGTATCGTGGTCTTCGACTGGCGGGCATACGAAAAACAAAGACGGTCCACAGGATAGAATGTACCTGGTCAAGGGAGGCGATAAGATAACCTTTACCGTCAAGGCAGAAGGGGCAGAGAGGTTTGTCTGGCAGGTGAATAAAGTCGTTCAGAAAAACGCAAGAGCAAACACATTTACCTGGACCGTCCCAGATGAGAAGGAGATTTGGGAAATACACGTAGTAGCAAAGGATTCCAAAGGCAACCAGGCTCATCAAGAATGGGTCATCTCGACGCTGTCAAAGGCAGAGGCACCGGACTTCTTTGAATATTTTGCGGACAAGAAATGGGCACAGCGTAGTGAAAGTGATCCCTGGGGGCGTCCGCTCCCGAACTGGAAGGCAGAAAAGCCACCGGTGACGTCCAGTGCCTGGCTTGAACCGCCGGGCAGCGTGGGCGGGCCCGGGGATGGAGCTGTGCTGAAAACGCAGCTCTCTGCTGAATTCGAGCACGGGACGATCAGGTTTAGGTATAGGTTCCCCATAGGCGGGGGATGGCCACCTTGTCCGTTTCTTGATTTATGGATGGGAGGGAACCGCGGCAACCTATGGTATCGCATAGCCGCTGACACACATCATTACTTCCAATTGCTTCCACCACAGCCTCGAATGGATTATGACGTTGGTTTCACCCCTGATGACAGGTGGCATGAAGTAACTATCATACTGAGAGACGATGGGTGGATATACACCTTCATCGACGAGATACTTGACTTCAAATACAGAGTGGAGGCGGGAAAGTTTCGGAGAATTTGGTGGCGGCTGCACCGTGAAGGCAAAAGGCGCCCGCACGGTAGAGCTTACATTCCCGCGAACTACACAACTTATGTTGATTGCCTTTCCATTTTCTCCGGCCGATTTCTGTTCCCACAAAGGAAAGGAGCTATCTACGGAGATTACATTGCCAACTACTACTGCAAAGACAGCGTTTTCATCCCTGTAAGAAGGAAAGGCGTTGTTGTCAGCGGTAGGGGCAACACGCTGGAGAGCGTGGCAAGAGCAATCAATAATCCAACTCTTTTCATCTATGACCAGGATAAGAGAGCGGCTATTTGCTACACGAACCTTGCCCTTCGGCCTGGTGCGCAGTTGGTACTCACCGGTGAGGTATTGAAGATTCATTCAGAGAAGGATGGTGAACACGAGATCGCACTCGGCTATGGAGCAGAGCTGGAGATGAGGAACAGCACCATCACGTCAAACACGGCCCATTTCTTCAATTGGCGGATAGCTTCCGGTGGAACTCAGTATGGTTATCCACTCGCCCAGTGTACAAAACTCTCTTATGCAAGCCATATTACTTTTGTAGCTGAGAATTCAACGATCGACAACTGCTCGCATCTCCTTTTTGACTCGCCGATGGTGCTCAGACTCAAGAATGTCAATCTCACCAATCTTCACGAAACTGACCTCGGAGATTATCGTTTCGAAGGGTCTTACCAGAGCGCTTTGCGTGGTAGGAGGGAGTTTTACAGGGGCTTGAAATCGCTGTGGATATTTACAAAAGAATTTCCCACGAAGACTCCAACAACGTTTGAATTTGAGATAAGCAACGTGACCATTCGGGGGCACCGATCTCCCCTGAACATTACTCTTTTGCTAAATGCAAAACTGCCCAGAGTAAATCTATATGATGTTGATGCTCACGGGGAGAATATCGTGGTCAGGACAAGCCTCAAACTTCCGTTTCCCATACATGCGGGTGGATTTTGGGGGCCAAGCAACTATGCCAAAAGCTACGTCGGGCTTGTCAACTGTCGGTTCAAGAAGATTATGTTCCCTCCTGAGCCGAAGTATTACGGATCTTCCCGCAAGGCTGAGGATGCGGTGGTCGCGGTAAAGTACTATCTGGACGTAAAGGGTCCGCCCGGGGCCAAGGTCACAGTGAAAAACGATGTGGATGACGTGAACTTCCCTGCAGAGAACAGGCTTGAAGTTCGTCCACCTGAAGACAAGGGGTATTACTATCTTATCTCGACGTATTCTACCAGCAGAGTTACAAGGATAACCCCTTCAGGTCATACTCCTCTTCCAACGGACAAAAAAGGTGTGATAATCCTCACTGACTTCGTCCAGGACAAAAACGGTAAGAAAGAAATGACCTATACGATTACTGTTGAGAAGGATGGGCGGAAGAAGACGATTACAGCAATCAATCCGGGGCCACATTGGTACAGGCCTGATCCGAATGTTCCTACATATACCATCACTGCCGTGCTCGACGGCAAGACAGAGACTGAGGCGGATTTGAAGAAAAAAGGCCTGGCGGGCTTGCCTAAAGGGAATAAGGTACGTTCTGAATTCCACAATTTGAAAGGAGCTGTGAGATGAAGTTATTGAAGATTATCTTGGTTCTGGGAGGCTCCGCTGCAATATTTGCCGGAAGCGCATTGGCAGGGGGGATGTCCCGACAGGAGCGCCTGGGCATGATCAAGCGCGTCGAGAAGAAGATCGAGGAAATTGGCCTCAGGGAAGCCCAAACTAACGACTCAGGTGACTTAGGCTGGGGGGAGGGGCCCATCCTGGCCGCTATGGTTAACATGTACGAAGCAACCGGCGAGCGGAAGTGGCTCGACCTAATCAAACAGCACGTGGACACCGCTTTCTCTTTTCTGGACGACCATGACAAGGATGGTTTTCTCTCTTGGCACACTGATTACTACACACCCGAGCCCGCGCACCTTAAGGCTTCTGCCTCTCCTGGTAACCGAGGCACGGGCAGGATAAAGGTTTTGGAAAGTGTAGTTCCAGGCAAAGGGCCAAACAAGGGTGGATATTGGAGCTACCGCATGCTTGGCCATCCTCTGAGGGTGATTTTTCTGGACAGGAGGCGGTTCTGTGTAGTGGATGAAGACATGCACATGCCGGCGCTTGTTTCGCCTTTTGTGCGCTCCGGGCTGCACTGGTCTTCTATTTTGAAGTACGAGCCTGGCAAAGCGGTCTGGCGGAAGATTCGTGGCGTCAAATTCACCATCACGGGACAGCCTGAACCCGGCGATTCTTTCTACATAGAATGTACACCGGCACCAGAATATGATTACGTGGTTCATGACGGGATGATGACGATGCCCATAGCTCGATTTATACAGATTGTTCTTTCCAACCCTGAACTCAAGAGCAGATATGGGGAAGCTGCCAGGGGCTACCTTGCCTTCCTGGAACGTCATTTCTTTGACAAGTGGGACAAGAAGCGATGGATAGAACTACCTGGTGGAAGAGGACTCTACTACTGGCCGAAAACGAAATGGCGACCAAAGCGGTCCCTGCCTATGAACCAATACACGGCTTTTGGGAGAACCATCATAAGACTCTATCAGATAACTAAAAAGCCCAAATACCTGGACCGTGCTACCAAGATGGCCAGGATGGTAAAAAGCCTGCTGAAAGTAAAGAATGACGCTTACTGGTGGTACTATTGTGAGCCAGTGGCAAAGTGGGATGGTTCAGGAAAGCCAACCAGCGCGGAGCACACTCACTACGCGGATATGGACGTAGGGTTCATGATTGACGCCTACGAGGCTGGGATTGTATTCACAAAAGCGGACATGCAGAAACTTACCAACACATTTATCAAGGTAATGTGGAATAAGTCGCTTGAGAATCCCATTGTCGCGGGTGCAGCGGATGGCAGCAACGGTACATCTAAGCACCTTTGCGATTTCGTCCGTCTCGCTCAGTTCGATCCCCGCGTTTGGACAATTTGTTACAAGATTAACCGCAACAGTAATTCGGTCTCATTCTTGGCGCAGATTCTTGCTTGCGAAAAGTATGCGAAATAAGATGGTGTGCATTGTGCTGTTGGCGCGCTTTAGATTTCAGAGTTGGCATGACTGGCACAAGTAGACCTATAAACTATGCCTTACAGGGAAGGTGAAATAGTTTATAAAACCCACGCTAACAATTATCATGATGGTTTTACGCTTTATAAAGAAATGCATATAAAGAAATGTAAGGAGATATGGCTATGGCAGCAGAGATTAAAAGCAAACCGGGAAACATTACAAA
>JAGHBS010000053.1 GCA_021160865.1 Planctomycetota bacterium
ACTCTACGCTTCCAGGGAAGGTCAGCCGCCCGCAATAATCAAGCGGTTCGAGCAAATATCAGGGCGAAAATCTGCTGATGTTTCATACACCTTCGACCTTGGGAATGCTTCGTGGCTGCCGTCGGGCGGGCATCTCAAGCAGGGTGATGTTATTGTCTATTACGCCCAAGCTACCGACAATAGACGAATTGGCGATCTTGGCGGTCCTCAAACATCGAGCACACCCAAATTCAAGATTATCATTCAAGATTCAGCCAGGGTGGCTACGGAAAAGGCGAAGATATATGACCTTCTCCGTCAGCGGCTAATGAAAATTCTCCATGCTCAACAAGTTCAACTTGTCAATACGCAAATAATTGCCAGAAAGCCCCTGCCACTAAAACAGATTCATTCCATAGGTAGCCAAGTTCTCACCGCCCAGCAATCTATCCAGGCGGACATGGTCGATTTGGTAAAGAATTTCCCGTTCCGTCAGGAGATGCTCGTGGTGCGAAAAGCCCTTGCGCTCCTTGCAAGCAACGAAGCCGCCACAGCAATAACACAGGCAAAGGTATTGAGTAAATTGACAACGACCGATGAGCGAATAAGTGCATCTCAAGTATTAGCCGGGACGCAGGTAGAGATTATCCGTTCGCTTCAAGCGTTGCTGGCTATTTTACCATCGCTACAGAACCCGGATGCTGCCAAGAAAACTGCCGAGGGGGCAGATATTCCTGCCGACGTCCGTGAAAACCTCGCCGAGCTGAAAACTGACTTGAAAAAGTTCATCCTCCAGCAACGAAAGGTCATCGAAGCCACCGAACGGCTTACCAAAAAGCCCGTTGATACTTTCACCGCTGATGATGAAAAACTACTCAAGGACTTGCAATTAGCCCAGGATAAGTGGGAGAAGTTCATCAATGAGAAGTTTGCTGATTTTTCCAAACTCGCCCAGCAGGATTTTTCCAATCCTACACTGCTCAACGAGTTGCTTTCAATAAAGTGCGACCTGACGATGGCCAAGGATGCCTTGAGTAAAAAGGCTATCGAAATAGCTACACCTCTTGAAGCAAATGGTATCGAAAACGCCAAGACACTTACCGCCAATATTGAAAAGTGGCTACCGGACCAGCCCGATCGAATAAAGTGGGAGATGGAAGAGCCAGTCCAGCAGGAGAATATCGAACAACCCGAGTTGCCTAAGGAATTGGAAGACCTTGTCGGCGATTTGCTCGAAGAGGAAGAAGATATTTTTGAAGAAATGCAGGATATAACTGCTGGCTACACGATGAGCGGGGATAAAGGTATCGGCTGGGATGCGATGGATGGGCCCATCTCGAATATGAATGCTCAAGGAGTTACGGGTAATCAGTTGCCCAACCCATCTGAAATTGCAGGCAGGTCAGGCGAGGGCAGACAGGGTAAAAGTCTCGGAGAGTTCGTCGAGAATAAAGCCGTCGGCAAAGGTGGAAGGCGCACGCCGACTCGCCTTACCCCCGAGCCGTTCCAGAGAGGTCAGATAAAGGACATATCAGCCGAACCCCCTGGTGGTGCAACCGGTGGTGGGAAGGTTTCCGGTGCAGGGGCACAAGGTTTGGAAGGGCCGTTGCCGCCTCCTCTTAAAAAGCAATTACAACGTCTGGCTGGTCGGCACGCCCAGCTACTCAACAAGGCTGAACGCATCAAGGCAGGCTTCAAGGTTACTGATTTTTCAAATTATCAGTTCCTCAAAGCCATCACGCTTATGGAGCGTGTACAAAGCGACCTCGAAAACTACCGCTACCTGAATACCCTACGCCATCAGCAGGTATTGATATCATCACTGAAGAAGACCAAGCATCTGTTAGGCGGTGAGGCGGAAATTTCTGTTGAGTCATCGGTGGGGCCTCCAAAGTGGATTCGCGATGAAATCACCGATGCCACTAATGAAAAATTGCCCTTAGAGTTCCGCGATGCCCTGCGAGACTATTTCCATCGGCTCAGCGAACAGGGGGGCAGGTAAGTTCCCACGCGTTATGATAAACGGTAAGATACAGTATTGGATTTCTTGCTAAGGAAGTTTTATCGGGAGAAGCAGAACCATCAGCGGATCAGATTGTTTGGAATATATGAGATATCATTTGCTAAAAGGTGATAGTTCCATGAAGTTCGTGGGTAGCTTGATTGCTTTTTGTGTCGTACTGTTGACTCTTTCGCTCTTCTCTTATGCTGATGATACGGGGGGCAAATTATCTACCCTGAATCAGAAACAGATATTGCATGCCAGAAGGGTTATCAGCTCTGTAATGCCGGATATACCTGCCGATAAAAGGCGACGGATTGAAGAGCTAATCATTAATCTTGGTAGCCCCAAGTGGAAGGTGCGTGAGCAAGCCACCGAGGAATTATCTCACGCCGATATCAATGCTATACCGCTGATTTCTGCTGCCGTTGGAAGCAGGGACTTGGAAGTATCGCTTCGAGCCAAACAAGCATTGGAAAAGGTGAAAGGCAAGATACGCGATGCTTTGCGGGAACTATCCGCCTCGATTGAAACCCTTGCTGCTGTCAAGGACAAATGGCTCATTGGGGCATTGATAAATCTTCTTGAAAGTGAGATTCTGGATGTCAGGTACGTTGCCGAGTATAACCTTCGACGATTTACGGGGAGAAACTACGGATACAATTCTTATGGCGATCTTACCGAGCGCAAAAAAGCCGTTGAAAGATGGCGCAACTGGTGGAAGCAAACCAAACACACATTTGTGTATCCCAAGCCAGCAGATTTATCCAAGTGGGCATTGTTGATAAGTTACGGCTCGACTAAGTCCTTGATG
>JAGHBS010000220.1 GCA_021160865.1 Planctomycetota bacterium
CGTTTATACTGAAGGATGGCATTGGTGAAAGTTGGAAATGGATAAGGCAAAGTATTATTTAAGGAGAAAGGCAATGATGGGCAAAAGGGTTGTGTTGGTAGTAGCGGTTGCGATCGCGGGGTTGATGTTCAGTTCCCTCGCACTAGCTCAATCCGACGATAGGACATTTAGAAAAGGCTGGGGCGATGATAGGCAGGTTATCGGCCAGGCGAGGCAGGTTCGTCAATGGATAATTCAGCATCCCAGGCTGGCTGGCAGGATACTGATGAGTATTCAAAGGCATCGCTCTGCACCAGCCTGGCGAGGCAGAGCGCAGCGTCGCGGAGATATCCGCTGGGGAAATATACCTCGACGAAGAGCAAGGTTCGCTAAGTCCCCATGGATGGCCCGAATGCGAGGGTGGCGAGGTAGGCGATTATCGCTGGTGCCCAGGGAGGGAGACCGACTAAGACAATACCGTAGATGGAGGCATCGAAAATTTGCTGCAACACCTAAGCAGGTCGTAAGGAAAGTTTTCGAGCGGATAAATCGACTCAATGCGAGGATTGATGCATTAGAGAGGCGATTATCCCGACTTGAAAAGGCGATTGTTAGAGTAGTTCAACGAAAGCGTCCTTCAATTCGTGCCAGACTACAAGCCCGCCGACATGCTCGAACCAAGCATCCCAGCAGGCATCCTGCTAAGGTGAGAGCAAGGCGGCCGCGGAAGAAAGGCGCGGTAGCAAAACCACCTGCAGAACGGCTCCAAATTCTTGCTAAGCGACTAAAACAGCGTGAAGAAGAACTCGACCGCCGGGAAGCAGAATTGAATCGTTTGGCGAAGAGATTAGAGAGGCTCCAGCGTCAGCTTCAAAGCCGCCGGAGGCATCGCCGACCGCGGGAAAGAGAGGAGGATGAAGATTAGGGATAAGAGTATTAGCCCCTAATTGTATCGAGATAATCCCGCAGCGAATGGCAGGGAGACGAAAAACCCTGCCATTCGTTTTTTATTCAAAATCATTACTCTTGCAAAATAGTTTCATCGCTGGTGGGCTTTCTACTGGCTATGAACAAGCCGACTTCGTAGAGCATGTACATCGGAATGGACATTGCCACCATGCTAAGCCAATCAGGTGGAGTAATCATTGCTGATATTATCATTATGATGATTAGTATATGCCGACGAAATTGCTTCATCCGCCCGACGGGGACTATTCCACTTCGAGCGAGGAATAATACCACCAACGGTGTCTGAAACGCCAAACCAAAGGCGAGAGATAAGGTCGAAATGAACCAGATATAATCGCTGATCCTCAATCGTGGTTTGAGATAGCCGGCAGTTGTGTTCCTGGCGGCATCTACCACTACTCCATGCTTCCCCAGCCAGTCTACTGCCCAATTTGGGGGGTGTGGAAAATTGCTCTGCGCAAAGAGGATGAAGAAGCGAAGAATAATAGGGGCAACGATGACAAAGAAAAATGCAACTCCCAATGCAAATAGTATGATGCTGGGCAGAAGGTATTTTCGTACCGCTCGTCGTTCATGCGGGTAAAGCCCAACTGCTACAAATCGCCAAAGTTCCCATAATGCGTAGGGACCAGCCAGTATTACCCCGACGATTAGACATAAGCGAATTAGCGTCGCGAATGCCTCTGCCGGTGAGAAGTAATAGAGGTTTGGCGGCGACCCGCCAGTTGCTATCGATAGCGGCCAGAGCATCACTTCGAGTAGATAAACCCTAAAGACAAAGCAGATAATTATTCCGATACCTACACCCAAGATTGCCCTTATAAGGCACTTGCGTAGTTGCTCGAAATGCTCGCCAAGCGTCATTTTTACATCTTCAGCGGACATCGCACTTGCCATAATCGAGTGGATATGATTCAAGCAATTCGTATTGTTTTTACGATTCTATGGACTTGCATTATCCTTCGCTGGCGGTATTACTGTATGAGGATTGTTTGATAATATCGCCTGAATTGTGGACTTATCCCATTTTTCAACCATGATTAACGGGCTGTCGTATCGTGCGATGAATCGTCTGGCAGCGCTTGTCAGGTGCGTGCCAGCGAAGCCAGTCATCTCCATTTCTTCCCGCCAGGGTATCTGGTAGAGTTTATGATAAAGCCCTGCCTTTGCAGGTTCAGCAGGTACATTGAATCCGACCATTCCCGCTGAGGGGGTATGTTCACCGTCCATCGTGCCCCAGGCAGCAGTTCCCACGCCCAGAAAGACCCAATCCTTCGGAGAGTAGAAGTTGACAATACCACGCTTACAGTGCAGCAACGCAGGATCGAGCAAGTAATCCGGACTTATCGAAGCAGATAGCAAGATGATACCATCAATTTTACTATTTGGCTGTAATGCTTCGGCAATCCATATTGCCATTGCCCCGCCGCCGCTATGTCCTACGAGGAAGACAGGTCTTGACGGATGAGTAGCCTGATACCGTTCGATACGATCAGCGATTTGTCCGGCTTTTTCCCGATTACGAGCCTCATTACGAAGGTTGAAAAGGTATGCCCCTGGAACGTGCACCGTCCAATCCACCAGTTCAATTGCTTGCTCTATCCCGCTATCAGCAAGTCCCCAGCAAATATCCTCATTCAACTTGCTTCTGCCTTCAATTCCTGTCAATACGAGGATTAATCCCTTATCAAGTCTGGCAGGAGTGACGAAGGGCTGAGACGGCGCACAGCCAAGAAAAAGAGGGATTATCATACTGATAAAAGCCGTTAGCACAATTCCAGTAGGGTTAATCTTCACAATATACCTCCGAGGTTTTCTTCAATAATTCATGCCCATTGAATAGCAGGGCCGCCACGAACAATCTTTCCTACAAGCCAGCACGTTTGATCACACTGTCGTAGTTTGCTCATCACCGTAGCAACATGTTTTGCTGAAACTATCATAACGAACCCAATGCCCATATTGAATACGCGGAACATCTCTACTGGATCAACCGGACCTAATTTTGCGATAAGTTCGAAGATTCCAGGAATATACCAACTATTTCGTTTAATCCTTGCTGTTAGACCTTTCGGGAGTACACGTGGCAAATTACCTGGCAAGCCGCCGCCTGTAATGTGAGCCATTGCCTTTATAACACGTTGACGTTTATAAGCGCTTAGGATAGTCCGAACCGCTTTTACATATATTCGTGTGGGGCGGAGAAGTTCTTCAGCAACGGTGGCGCCCGCAAGTTCAGGAGGTTTGTCAGTGAGTTTCAATTTTGCTCTTTCAAAAATAACCTTTCTTGCCAATCCAAAGCCATTGGAGTGAAGTCCACTTGAGGCAAGAGCGATAACGGCATCGCCAGGTTCGACGTGCGAACCGTCAATAATCTTGTTCCGTTCGACTACCCCTACAGCAAAGCCAACGAGGTCAAACTCGTCTGGTTTGTAAAAATCGGGCATCTCAGCAGTTTCCCCACCCAGTAATGCCATCTCGGCTTGCAAGCACCCTTCGGAGATGCCTGAGATAATCTGTCTCATCCGCTCGGGGTCGAGTTTTCCCACCGAGATGCAGTCGAGAAAAAATAATGGTTCAGCCCCCGTACAGATGAGGTCATTTGCATTCATCGCCACCAAATCTATTCCCACGGTATCAACCTTGCCGGTCATAAATGCGACCTTCAATTTAGTTCCCACACCATCGCAGCAGCCTACCAGTATCGGATCACGATAGTTCCGACGGAGCAATTTCTCTTTGAAATCCAGTGCAAACAGACCTGCAAAGCCCCCAAGCGTGCCAATGACACGAGGCGAGTAGGTCTTCTCGACCAGCGTACGAATAGAATCAACCATTGCTTCAGCCGCTTCGATGTCCACGCCGGCTTGCTTGTACGTTATCGGCTTGACATCTTGCTGAGCAGACTGCCTGGATGTACGCTTGCCCATGAGGAACATAATAACAAAGGAGAAGTGAAAAACAACGACTTACATAATCACTCTTGAGAAGATAAACGAGGTTCGCTTTACCGGGGCAGATGAATAGCAAATCGTTGAGTTTGTACGGAGAAATCGTTATCGTCTGAACGATACAATATCAGGGTCTCTCTTTTAGGATGATAACCAATGGAGAAAAGGGTTAGCGAGGATATTCTATGGACTTCTGCGATGCGTGATGGATGTCTGTATTGCTGAAGGAAAGGAATGGAAGATGATTCAGATTGATTGGAAAAATGCCTCTGCAGAGGTAATAGGGCGTGAGCATGGAATTACGCTCGAAGAGATGGCAACGACCCTTAGCAAGGTAGATAAGGCACATCGCGCGGTTTTGTTGCAATGGCAGGCGGGCCAGCTGGGCTATGCCAATTTGCCTTTCCGAACAGATTATCGCGATATGGTAATGAATCTTGTCCAGAAATACCGAGGCAGTATTACCGATTTGGTAATCCTTGGGATAGGTGGATCAGCCTTGGGCAACATTGCCCTTCAGGTGGCGCTTAACCCGCTGAATTATAACATGATGAGCGATAGGAGAAGGTCGGGGCCGAGATTGTTTGTAATAGATAATATCGATCCGTGCTTGCTTGGTGAGGTTCTTTTGCTGCTTGGCAGGCGAATTAGTAAAACACTTTTCAATGTGATTTCCAAGAGCGGTAGAACAGCAGAGACGGCAGCCCTATTTATGATAGTTCGCTCGATTCTCCACAAACGGCTTGGCGAGAAGTTTGCAGAACACATTGTCGCCATCACTGATCCTGAAAAGGGCGTCCTTCGTGAAATGGCTGCTGCTGATGGCTATGATACTTTACCGATACCACCTGATGTTGGGGGTAGGTTCAGCGTGCTTTCTCCAGTGGGGCTTTTCAGTGCAGCAATGTGTGGCATAGATATTGATGCCCTCCTTGCAGGTGCTGCCGAGATGGCAAATCGGATAAAGACCTCACCAGTTGAAAAGAACCCTGCCTGTACGCTTGCTGCTATAAAGTACCTTATGCTTATCGAGAAGGGTAAGGATATTCAAGTGATGATGCCGTACTCGAATCATCTACTCGGATTGGCTGATTGGTATCGTCAACTCTGGGCAGAGTCGCTTGGTAAATCCACAAAGCGGGATGGTAATGCTAATCGAATTGCACCAACGCCCATAAAGGCACTGGGGGCGACGGATCAGCATAGTCAGATACAACTTTATCGTGAAGGGCCTAACGATAAGTTGATAGTTTTCCTGCAGGTTAACAAGCACCCTCAGGATGAACGATTGCCCGATATTGATATCCCTGCACTTGATTATCTCAAGCACGTTAGGCTATCGAAACTTCTCGAGGTTGAGAAGGTGGCGACCGCTTATGCCCTTGCTCAATCATCCCGACCAAGCATCACTATCCATTTTGATGCAATTACTCCTGAAAATGTCGGAGCGTTCATATTTCTGTATGAATACACAACGAGTTTGATGGGCGAATTGCTCGATATTGATGCTTATAATCAGCCTGCGGTGGAACTTGCCAAGCATGCTACCATTGCTGTTCTGGGAGGTTCGGCGGATAAGCAGCTTGCAGGGCGAATCAAGCAGTTTACTTCCTCGGATAAACGATACCTTATCTAATTGTAAGATGTTGATAAAAGCGTGCTGCGGGCAATGAGCGCTTTATGAGATTACCCGCAGCACCTTGTTCGCTCCCTCCCAGCGAGGTCAAGAGAAAGTTTTGGTTATATTACGTTGTAATTGGCTTGACAGGTACTACTCGAGGGGGGCAAAGAGAGTGCATTTAACCGTATCATTTTGCTGATCTTCTCCCATTGGGATAGTAATTACCGCATAGCGTCTTTCGGTTTTTTCCTGTCCGTCAGGAGTTACCCAAGTGCAATCTACGCATGAGCGTATAATAGCGGTTGGTGTGTTTGCAATTTCAAAGGCGATCCATGTACCAACCGAATCCAGAGGAGCCATTTTCCATCTGTCAAGTCGCAATCCGTCACGTCCACGAAGATAGGCTTGTTCTGTAAGATATTTTTTAACAACAAGGGCAGCTCGACAGTATGCATCGTGAGCAGCTGCTGCTGTGTTAATCACATCTTTGGTGACCGTACCGTATGCACAATTACGCTGGCGGACTAATTGACAGAGAAGGGCACCATCGGGCTTTTGCCCCGCAAAGGAGACAACGACGCCCTGGGAAACCTTTACCGGTACGCTTCTACCCCAGGCACCAATAGGCCACCAGGCTACAAATTCTTTTGCAGTACCTGCAATTCGTTCGGGCTTGCCGAACAGTTCGACCAGGTCTGCATAGTAGATTTTCTCACCCGTTTTGTATCGCCAATTAGCAGGTTGATAGTATTTTGGTAGGCTGATACCCATAGCAGCAAGTGTCTCTCTGGTAGCTGGCTTGGAATTTATCTCCACAATGATACCATCGATTGCCTTTGCCTTATCGCCGTTAGTCCATTCCATCTCTACGGCATTGCCTGTCTGAAAGACCATTGTCGGATAACCGGCTTGCTTGATTAGTTCATCGCTGGTTATGGGCATTCCCAGCGGCTTGGAGACGGTAATCTCATCCGGGCGGGGGAGTTCTCCACCAAGGTCAAGCGTAGCAAGATATCGTAAAAGATGGGCAATATACTGATTTTTCATATCCAGCGTATCCAGCAATTTGCCTTTTTCCTCTGTGAGGCTATCTTTAATTTTTTCGAGTTCTTTCTTGTCGGTCAGGAGGGTGTTAATTTGCTTGGTCAAAGAGGTTATACGATTATTCGCTTGTTCCAATTTGGATTGATATTCAGTTAGAGTGGAGGTAGTTTGCTGGAGTCTTTTTGTTAGCGGTTCGATGGCTTTGTTAGTCTTGTCGAGTTTTTCTGTAAGTGTTGCGATGGTATTTTGTGCGGCAGTGAGATTGTTTTTTTCTGCTTCAAGTTGTTGAGCAAGTGTCTGGATTTTTTCTCTGGCAGATGAAAGTTCTTCTTGAGTCTGGTTGAGTTGTTTTTTGAGTTTTGCCTGGATGGAAAGTGCCTTTTTCAGTTTGCTTTGCGTGCGGTGTAGGTTTTGCTTGATTTGAAGCGTTTTGCTTTTAGCACTTTGGGGCGTGATGAAATACCCTGCTACGCCGAAAACTATTGCAAGTGCAATTGCCGGTGCCGTCCTTTTCAACCACGTCGGTATCTTTACTTTGTCTTTTAGGTTCATTTGTTTATCCCTCGATTGTGCTTCATTTGAATCTGTCTTGAAATACTCCAGCGGTCGAATTATCTCAATTCGCCTTGGGTTAGTTCTACCGAAATGACCTATCGACATTCAGCAGGGCAATCTTAAACAAGGATTTTAGTAGAATTTCGTTTGATGCCATCTTGATATTCCCTGTTGTGGTATAATGGATTAAAGGATTCTTCCTTTCGGGAAGGTAAGTTGATAAGGAAAGGATGAAAGGAGTAAAAAGGGCAGAACAGAACGGTAGAACTGAACGAGCGATACTGGTTGGTATTATCTTGCCGGGAGAAGTTGTTGATAGCGACGACCCGCTTGAAGAGTTGCGATCGCTGGTAAAGACTGCTGGTGCGCAGGTAGTCGGTGAGATAATTGTCCGTAGATATACTATCCACCCAGGTTTGTTCATCGGGAAGGGCAAGGCAAGAGAGATACTATCTCTTGCAGAAACTCTTCGTGCGGATGTAGTCATATTTGATACGGACCTATCGCCAGCACAGATTCGAGAGTTGGAAAAGGTTTTTTCTCGACGGGTGCTTGATCGCTCAGAGGTAATTCTTGATATCTTTGCTCAACACGCTCGTACTCGGCAAGCGGAACTTCAAGTGGAACTCGCTCAGTTGGAATACACCTATCCACGCCTGAGTCATATGTGGACGCACTTAGAGCGTGTTGCTGCCGCTGGTACACCAGCAGCTGCTGTTGGGGGGATTGGTACACGCGGGCCCGGTGAAAAGCAGATAGAAATCGACCGCAGACTAATTCGTAAACGGATTACCCTATTGAAACGCAGGTTAGCCTCGATTGATAAACAAAGGCAACGGACAGTTTCTAAAAGGCGTCAACACTTCCTGGTATGCCTGGTTGGCTACACTAATGCTGGGAAAAGTACGTTGATGAATCGGTTGACCTCTGCGGAGGTAAGTGTGGCTGATAAACTTTTTGAAACACTTGATACACGGACACGATGTTGGAAACTTGCTACCGGTCAGGTAGCCCTTTTGAGCGATACGGTAGGTTTTATCTCACGATTGCCTCACCATCTAATTGCATCGTTCCGTGCTACGCTTGAAGAGGTCGTCGGAGCGGACTTACTCTTGCACGTAGCAGATGCATCACACCGTCAGGTCGTCCAGCAAATACAAGCTGTTAACAAGGTGCTTGATGAAATAGGCTGTCGAGATAAAGACCAGATACTCCTATTACACAAGGTTGATAAGATAATTGACCCGACTATACGAACAATTCTGAAAAATAAGTATCCGCATGCGATTTTCATATCAGCGCTAACCGGCGAAGGAGTTGATAAGGTTTCCCAAGCCGTTCTCGAAAGGATGAGGGGTAAAGAGGTAGAAGTCGTCATAGAGGCAGATTGTACCAATGGTAGATTAATCCAGTACCTTGCTCATCATGCTCGCAAACTGGATCGAACCTTCCATAATCACCGCGTTAGGTTGACGGCTACCATCGGGCAGAAGCACCTTGCTATGCTTGGCAGATTTGGTGAGGACGTTATGATATGTCCTGCACATCAACAGGCTGATTGAGAATGATTATGTACCTGCTTCAGAAAGTTTTGAACGGCGAGGGAAGTTGTGCAGATGGCTCGAAGTTCATGGGCACCGTCGGGTCGTGCAATTTCATAGTATAGATACGCTCGACTATCGATAATGTGAGCATCAAGGTAGCGAAGGCAATTACTACTATGGGGGCTAACTAATACGGGTGCGTTGCAGCTCAGGCATTGCCAGTTCTTCATATCGGGAGAAGAAGCAATACCGGTCTTTTCTTCATAATTTTCTCGATAGCTTTTCCCACCGTCGTAAAAGCCCCAGAATTTTCCCTCTTGAAATATAACGCTATTAATTCGTCGACAGTAGCGATCCCAGCTTGTATCGGACGGTTTAAAGACAACACCTTCCCATTGCCAATCTTCCAAATCTGATGAGGTAGCCAGACCCGTAGCAGAGAGGCACTGACCGGTGTTGAAGATATCGTAAGTTGCGTGGGATTGTTCACTCGTTTCCGAAGTAGGAATTGCTACGCTGACTAGCATATAAAACATCCCATCATATTCGAATATCCAGGGATCTTTAATACCCTCGAGACCTAACTCCGAAGCAGAAAGGAGGCGACGAATCATCTTAGGATTAAATTGCTCGATACTCCGGGCTTTCAGTACGGAGATGCACCATCGTCCATCGGTAGGATCGACGTAGGAAAGAAAGAGTTGCCATTGTCCGTCATGCGGATTTCGATAAGGCAAGCATCGCTCGATTGAGGGTGTTTGGATAGAATCTTTCTTTAGCGACCAGATATCGTCAAAGGTGATACCGTCCCTGGATATTGCTATACGAGTCTCCGCTCCACGGTCTGGTATAATGCCTCTAGGACGTCGAAGACGATACGAGAGGTAAAAAAGACTATCTGTCTTATCGAAATATACTCCCGGAGCGCCTGCCCAATAGCCCTTACTACTACTAAGGGGCTTTCGAATAATATGACCTTCTGCTAAGACCTCGGAGGTTATCTGCTCAACCTGCATAGTTCTCTTATCTTTGTAGTTATAACTATAAAACAACAGTGTTTTATTATCCTCTCTCTCGTATGGGTCGCCTTGGTCGGTATCGCCGTCTCGAGCTGCAGGATAAAGGCTTTTCAGTTGGCAGGGGCTCATAGCCCGGTACCGAGAAGTTAAGCGAAATTATGCTTCTATCGGGGGTGGAAGGCACGAGGAAGATAAAGCCAAACTCCTCAACCTCAATTTGACCTTCCGGACTGAATAAGGCGATAAAATCTTCCGGTAAATCCTTGGGCGGGTTGTTCATGTCATAATAGAGATAGAAATACCTCTTGCCACTGAGACGATAGAAGGCATAAACTCCCCTGAAAGGATATTGATCACGATTGTCAAGCATGACTTTGGGTAACATTTGCATTTGTGTGACAAACCTTTCAAGATTTTTATTCGTAGAGGTTACCTTGCATGATACTTGGTAGACTGCCTCACCGCTTGGGGTATTGAAGTAGGAAATTGTTCTAATACCTCTTCTGGCATGAAGTCGTTTGAATTCTTTTATAGTCCCTTGGATAATCCCGCGCTTTAGTCTGTTATCCCTGCTATATTCGATCTCCTTTATGAATGGGGGCAAGCTATCTTCCCTGAACCTGAAGAGGATACCCTTCGGGAGGCGATCATCTCTGACGACATTTCCAAGGGTAAATGGTAAGGGTTTTTTGACTGGCGCGAACGCAACTTTTCCGTAGACTGGCTGGACTGACAATGCCCCATCAGCTATTGGTAAGCCCTCAATAAGATGCCATCTTGGTGGCGATGCCTTTGCCGTTCTACGAAAGACGACGTATGAAGGTTTATCATCGGAAGAGATTCGATATATCCA
>JAGHBS010000172.1 GCA_021160865.1 Planctomycetota bacterium
ACTGTTAGTAGTGTGGTTGGGGATGGGCTGGTCGGTGGGGCAACTCTGGCCAATGCTGGTATTTTCGATCATAATAGCCACTTTGGTAATCGTCCGACATAGAAGCAACCTTACCAGACTGCTTGCTGGGCAGGAAAATAAAATCGGCAAGGGTATCTCAAAATCATCCTAACAACAGTAAATAGCCATTGACTCTTATCAGTGCTTGTTATCATGAAGACTTATCTCACTACGATGCCACAATTTGAACGGACAGATGCGGGGCTTATCTGCAGAGCACCAGCAAAGATTAATCTCTATCTAAAAATCCTTGGGCGCGATAGGGAAGGTTATCATCTCCTTGATTCAGCCGTTGCCAAAATCACCCTTTACGATGAGATACACATCTTGCCCCGGGATGATGGGCAGGTTCGGCTATTCTGCTCCGGGCTTGATTGTGGGCCAGTTGAGGAAAATCTCGTTCTCCGTACCGTCCAGATGCTGCAATTACCTGCAGGTGTGGAGATTAAACTTAATAAGCGGATACCTATCGGTGCCGGGATGGGTGGTGGAAGTAGCGATGCCGCAATTACCTTGATGGGGCTGAACCGCCTTTTTGACCTCAAACTGACTGATGCTGAAATGATGAAATTGGCAAGTCGTTTGGGTTCGGATGTACCTTTATTCCTCGACGGTCCGTCCGTAAGGATTCGCGACAGGGGCGAGATTATCGAACCAATTCAGATTCACCCCTTCAGCGTCGTATTGATCGTTCCTGACTTTGCCTGTTCCACCGCAGAAGTGTACGCTGCTTACGATACATATAAGCAAGCAACGAAGGATGAACAAGTATCAACATATCAGGAAATATCAAATCTTCTACCGAAATTGCAGCAAAGTCCTGATAACTGGTATGGAGAATTATTTAATGACCTAGCTATACCTGCAATGAAGCGATATCCTTCCCTCCAGAAGGTTTATAAGCAAATCAGTACGCTTAGCCCTTTGCCCGTCCACATCACTGGCAGTGGTAGCGGAATGTTTATTATCTGTCGCGACGACATACAGGCTCAGGATGTTGCATCGAGAATTAATCAAGTTCAGAGACGGGAGGCAGATTGGCAACTTTACATCACAAGGCTTAATCCATGGTGAAAACCAATGAGCCAGGGCTGATTTTTTACTCTTGCTCGTGGGGTAGTTAGTCTATGGTAGATGTCAAAGATGTCCGAAAGTTTTAAGATTCTGCGTATCTATAAGAGTATGGAAGGGTTAAATTGGTTGATTAAGGTTTCTCTGCGGTTATCATTTTCGGGTAAGGAAATTTTTCCCAGGTTGGGTGAAAAGATTTAGGGCTGATGAAGATTTTGAAAGGAGCATAGAGATGAAGGGTAAGTTTCGGACGATTGCTTATGTTTTACCAATTCTACTTTTGAGTAGTTGCGTGGGGGCAGGTAAGGCAGTATCAGCACAGGTGAACGGTGGTTCGGTAGCCAAGCCTTCGACAAAGGGTCTGGTGGCTTATTGGAGTTTTGACGAAGGCAGTGGTACCGTGGCAAAGGATGCCAGCGGAAACAATAATACCGCAAAGTTCATCGGTAGCCCCAAGTGGGTAGAAGGTAAGAGCGGAAAGGCGATAGAACTGGATGGTCAGGGAAGCTACCTGGAAGTTGCCCCCTCAAAATCGCTCGATTCGATAAAGAAGCAATTGACAATATCAGCATGGGTCAAGACGGACTTTTCTAAAAGAGGTGCAATCGTCGAAAACTGGTTCTATGATAAATCGGTCTCACCGCAAATCGGCAAACGTGCATATATCTGTACCGCAGAGTCTGGTGGCCAGAAGGGGCTGTTCCAATTCACCGTCAGCCCCGGCAAAAAAGGTGAGGGCGGCGGTAGTGTAAAGAGCAAAACCCCCTCCCAGCCCGGTAAATGGGTACACGTAGCATTCGTAAGCGATGGGAAGAATGTAAAGGTCTATCTCAATGGAAAACTCGATGCAATAGCTGCTGGTCCATCTTCCATTTTCCAGTCGAAGCATGCCATTCACATTGGTGCTTGGCAGTGCAAGGAAGCTTCTGGTCCACCGGTTGGTTGTTTCTTCAAAGGGGTAATTGATGAAGTAAAAATTTACAACAGGGCATTGTTGGATAAGGAAATACTTGCTGAATTTGTCCGTACTGTGGGAAGTGGTGATATTGCAGGTAAAGTAATTGATGAAAAAGGCAATCCCATCAAAGGCGCAATAGTTAGCTGTGGGGCACTTTCAACCACCACCGACGCAAAGGGCAAATTCAAACTCGCCGGCGTCCCTGCCGTTGCCAATGAAATAAAGGTTTCTAAAGCAGGTTATATTGCCGAAACCCTCCCCAATGTCGTTGTCAAGAAAGATAAGACTACCACAATTAAAGCAACCCTGAAAGAAGCGACTAAAGTCATAACCGTTGCTACCGATGGCACGGGCGATTTCAACTGCGATGGTGTGAATGATGAGGCTGAGATAAATGAGGCTATACGTACTATTGAACAAATCGGCGGCGGGACGGTTCATCTAAAAGCAGGTACCTACATCATCAATGGTGCAATTGTCCCCTGCAGCAACCTCGTCTTCGAAGGTGAAGGTGAGGACAAAACCGTTATCAAAATCAAGGATCAAAACAATACGCCTCAATGGTCAGCTTTCCTGCTGAAGGGCGTATCTAATGTAACAATCAGGCGATTCAAGATTGATGGCAATTGGAGAGGACAGAGAGGCATCGGCATCAATAGTGATGTCGATGGCTTCCGTATCACTGCAAAATCCAAAAATGTCATAATCGAACACATCACTTGTTATGATTTCCCAACTGATGGATATGAATTTACATCGGGTTGCGAAAATTGCGTCGTTCGATATTGCAAGGCTTTGCACTGTGGGCATGATGGCCTCAGAACTATCTACTGCAATAAAATCACCTTCTCGCACAATCATGTCGAAGCCCATGGTACGGGTAATACAGGTGTACGAGTTTATACATCAAGCGATTGTGTGATTGAACACAATTATCTGAGTGTCTATGGCTTCGGTATTGAAATTGAAATCCAATCACCCAAACTGCAGAAAGGCAATGTTTATCGAGGCAATTACATCATTGCCAGTTACGGCCTGCCCGGTATATGGGTATTCGCATGGGAAGGGACGATTAAAGACGCTGTCTTTGAAAGAAATATTGTTGCTAAATGCGTGCTGAGGGGTGGCAAAGAGGAACCTGAAAGCAGCAGCGGTATCGCATTTGAAACCCGCGATGGTGGTAAAATCCGCAATATGCTCGTTATCAATAATGTCTTCAACGAGGCTAACTATGGCATTCGCATAAAGCCGGGCTCGGATGTCAAAGGCGTCGTAGCTAAGAACAATATCATTGTGAATAATCGCAAATACGGCATCTTCGGAAAGGTTGCCTCCTCCTACAATAACTTGTGGAACAACAAAGAGGGCAACTACGGTGGAGGTGCTAAAAAGGGCGTAGGAGATATCTCTGCTGATCCAATGTTTGTAAATCCGCCGAAGGACTTCCATCTCAAGCCTGGAAGCCCCTGCATCGATGCAGGTGATCCGAGGGATGATTACAAAAATGAACCTAAACCCAACGGCGGTAGGATAAATATGGGTGCTTACGGCAATACACCTGAAGCAGCAAAGAGCAGCAAGAAATAGAACTGCCGCCTCGCCTTATAATGTATAATAGAAATAGATAAGAATCTTTCAGCAGTAGTATCCGCCTTTGCATAAAAAAGGAGAACGGAGATGAATAATTACATCGTGAGATTACGTGTACTTCTGATTGGTGTTGTTTGTATGTTGACGCTGATTGCCGTAGCGGGAAGAAGCGGTGCAACTACTTACTATGTAGCCCTTGATGGAGATAATAGTAATCCGGGGACAGAATCAAGACCCTGGCGAACGGTTAATTATGGATGTAGGAGAGTTAAGGCAGGGGATACCTTGATTATCAAGCCTGGTGATTACGGTCCTGTAAATAACATTAAGTTCACCTACGACGGGACAAGGAGCGCTCCAATTATCGTAAAGGCACAAGAGCCAGGAACGGTCATCTTCAGGGACGGCACAAGTGGGTTTGACCTGACTTATACGCATCACGTCATTATCGAGGGAATCAAGTTTTTGAGATATACTACAGGCGCTGCTATAGGTATTGGAGACCCAGCCTCCTATATCAAGATAAGGAAATGTATATTTGAAGATAATGATGCTAATGGAATAGTAATCTGGGGCAATTCGGGCAATCTATCACTTACACATCACTTTGAGTTTTACGAAAATCAGTTCATTGATACCAGCGGAGTACCTGCTGATCAGGACTATGGAATAGCTATGAATTATGGAAAGTATGCCTATGTTCATAATAACTATGTCTATGGAATACATCACCAGGCAATATCATTCAAGCGGAAGTTCTGGTATGGAATATCGGAAAATAACGTGTTCGAAGGCTTTAAATGTACTGCACAGTACATAGGACAAAACCTGAACACGGGAAGCGAGGATAACAGGTCTCGCTATATCATTGTGCAGAGGAATGTATTCCGACCTGCTCGGAACTACCGTGCAAAAACCCCTATTTGGTGTGCCAATGTTGAATATGCTGTGATAAGGAACAACTACATGGAGGGATTGGAAAGCGTCGATGGTGGTTGGGGGGCAGGGATACATCTTTCGGATAGCGAGAGTGGTTATCAACCGGGTAATCCTACGCATGTGCTAATCTACAAGAATATTATGAGGCGCATTGGTGGTACTACCAATAATCCCAGCATACGTGCATTGGCTAAATGTACGGATGTCAGGATATTTAATAATACATTTGCATATTGCAAACGTAGCATCGGGTCTGAAACGCCGGAGACATTGCATTTTGTCAACAATATCTTCTACAGATATGAGCAGATGGTATATGAGCCACATATAGAAAACTTTATTTTCGAATACAACTGCATTTACCCCGACTGGAGTGGAAAGGGACCGACCGACTTCTCGGCAAATCCACGAATGATGGGACCGTTTACACCCATGGTTTTGAAGGGATTAAATCCGCACTTTGAACCTGATCCCCGTATAGATGCTTGCAAACTCAAGGACGATTCTCCTTGCATAGATGCTGGAAAGTTCCTGACCACGACCGTTGGTTCAGGTAGCGGAAAAGTAATAACCGTGAAAGATGCTGGCTGGTTTACCGCAGGGTTCAATGCGGATGTTCCTGATAAGGAATGGTTTTCCGGCGGATTTAATGAGCCACAGGGTAGCATCATTCGGGTTGGCAATGATGGTCCGCTTAGAGTTGTGAGTGTAAATTACGCCAACAATACCATTACCGTTGACAAGAGCATCAGTTGGGGAAACGGCGAAGGTGTTTCACTTTACTTCGTTGGTTCTAAACCTGATGTGGGAGCGTTAGAGCATGGTTCCAAGGTTGTCGCCCGTCATATTTTCTACAACAACTCCGCCTTTGACGGGAACAACCCAGCAGCCAATGCTGCCGATGATGGAGCGATCGCTCCGGATAAGACTGCGCTTCTTCCGGGTCAAACGGCGACATTCGCAAATTACACCAGTTATAGTAGAGGCATCAATGGAATAATGATTGACATTGCTGGCCTCCCTGGCACGCCGACGGCTGCAGATTTCGAATTCAAGGTGGGCAATGATAACAATCCGTCGAATTGGGCTGCCGGACCTGCTCCAAGCAGTATTACCGTCCGCAGGGGAGCAGGTGTAAATGGTTCCGACCGCATCACTATCATTTGGGCAGATGGTGCAATCAAGAAGCAATGGCTACAGGTAACGGTAAAGGCAACGGTGGCGACAGGCCTTACCGAGTCGGATGTATTTTACTTCGGCAACGCCATTGGTGAGACGGGCAACTCGACGACAGATGCAAGGGTAACCCCCACCGACGAGATAGGAGCGAGGAACAATCCGCACACGTTTGGCGGGCCGACGGGGCCAGCAGGGATAGACGATGTATATGACTTCAACCGGGACAGGAAGGTCGGCCCGACCGACGAGATTATCGCCAGAAACAATGGAACAAATTCAATGACGGCTCTAAAACTAATCACCGTGCCATAGCAGAACCCTAAAGTCGGTGTAATTATTATAGTTGAAATTTTTAGCACAAAAGGACGCGTTTCCCCGGACGCTTCTGCTTATTGTAATTCCTCGGCACGGTTGAAAATGAATATACTCCCCTCCCGTATAAGGCGTCTTTTCGCGCATTTATATCTGATTCCCGTTGAAAAGAGTAATTTGAGCCTATAGCATGCTGCATTTATGACCGAGTCGGGCAAACAAACTGATTTTGATAGACCCGTTTCTACCAGGTGGATTACCATCACGGTGTTAGCCGTTGCCCTTGCAAGTGGTGCAGGTGGAGCGCCTTTGGTAGGGGCATTGCGTCAGAGTGTTCAGGAGCAATTCGGACTTTCCTTCTGGTCGGCAGGTGCGGGGGTGGGGATTATAGGACTTGCAGGCGGAATCCTTGGATTGATTCTTACAAGGTGCATCGGTGGTGTAGGACGGGGTTGGTTGTTCCGAATTGGAATAGTGCTCTCATTTTTAGCGTTTTTACTTTACTATTTCA
>JAGHBS010000004.1 GCA_021160865.1 Planctomycetota bacterium
CACTCTGACCACAAATTGCAAGTAGCCTCATACCGTTCTTGGGCTTTCTTGCAAGATGTGCTTGAACCTGATCGGCAATCATGCGATTTATTCGCGTAGCCATGTGTTCTAAAAGTCGATTTATCTTCCCCTCATCATATAACCGCTCGATCTGCACCATCGCCGGCCAGAGAACGTACTGAATAATCTTTCTGGCACAAACTCCACGATCGAGAGTGGCTTCTATCATCTCCCTCGCTTCAGCACGATTCCCTGCTAAGAGATGTTCCATATATTGAGCAAATACTTCGGCAATTTCCATCTTCACACCCTTTACTAAATGACCTTCAAAACATTTGAGCCATCTTTGAACTGTTTGTTAAAATAGGCAACATAAGTTGCTTTGGTAAAATCGGAATAAAGAGGGAAAATTCTTCAATAAAATGTTAAAATAGACAAAATAAAAAGGAGAGGGGGACTTATGATTGATATGACCTGAAAATGGCGCGTTTCCCTAATCGCTGTTATTATAAGTGCTTATTGTGAACTATGAACATATAGTATATCCGCATTGTGGGCATCTGCTACAGGCAGCGATGGCGTCAAGAGCAGCATGGCATCGTGGGCAAAAAACGACCGCCTCATGTCGGTCCGCCCAGCTCATCGGTTGCCCCTCCCTGCAGCCATGGCGATAAACGGTTATTCCCTTACAGCCGGTTTTGTATGCCAGGCGGAAGATTTCGTCCACCTGCTCAACAGTGGCATCGGCAGGTAAATTGATGGTCTTGGAAATTGCACCATCAATGTGCTTTTGAAAAGTTGCCTGCATCTGCACCTGTCGGGAAGGCGAGATCTCGTGAGCGCTAACAAATACCTCTCGGATATCGGATGGGATTTCTTTGATGTCCGACAGCTTCTCCCCCGCAGCCAGACGCTCCAGCAGGTTCGGCGAATCAAGCCCTCGTTGCTGGAGTGTTTCCCGAAATACCTGGTTTACCTGAAGCAACTTCTTTCCATCCAGAACGGTTCTCCAATAAGCAAGAGCGAAGACCGGTTCGATGCCTCCCGAGCAGCCTGCAATAATGCTAATCGTCCCGGTAGGGGCAACAGTGGTAACAGCAGCATTTCGCATAGGGCGATGATGAACGGTATCCCAAACGCTGCCTGGATAGTTCGGAAAGCATCCACGCTGTTTGGCAAGTGCTTCGGAAGCAGCATGGGCCTGGTTAGACAATATCGAAGCAATCCGATCGCCAAACTCAATCGCCTCATCGCTATCATAAGAAATTCCCATCTTCATCAAGGCATCGGCAAAGCCCATCACGCCCAGGCCTATCTTGCGATTTCCAAGTGACATCTTGCGGATTTGTTCAAACATATAATTATTCACGTCTATGACGTTATCGAGAAATCGCACTGCAATATCGATTGTCTGGCGGAACTCCTTCTCGCAAAACTCACCGTCCCTGACAAACTTGACAAGATTAATCGAACCAAGGTTGCAGGATTCATAATCGAGCAATGGTTGTTCGCCGCAAGGATTGGTTGCTTCGATTCGCCCGATATGCGGGGTGGGATTATCGGCATTAACTCTATCAATAAAACACACACCTGGTTCACCACTGCGATGAGCGCTATTGATAATCAAGTTCCATACGTCTGCAACGGTATAGCATCGTCTCTCGGAAACAGAATCAGCTGGTAAAAGATCAGCGAGGGTATATGTACGAATATCTACATCACGCGGAATTACGTATCGTTTTTGCGTTCGCGGATTGATTACCACGTGAGGAGCATTGGGAGATTTTTCCAACAACTCAAAGAACTCATCACCAATCTTGACGGAGATATTAAAATTCTCAAACTCACCCGGGCGATCCTTGGCTGTGATGAATTTGAGGATATCCGGATGCGTGATGTTCATCATTCCCATATTTGCACCACGTCTGAAGGCACCTTGTTGAATTGCATTGGTGGCTTCGGAAAAGACTCGCCAGAAAGAAATCGGTCCGGAAGTAGTCCCTCCGCTGGTAGAGATGTAATCGCCGGTAGGGCGAAGTTTATCAAACGCAAAGCCCGTTCCACCACCTGCTTTTTGTATCAGGGCAGCCTGCTTGATTGTCTCGAATATCGCCTCAACGCTATCTTCTATCGGCAGGACGAAGCAAGCGCTGAGCATACCAAGCTGCCTGCCAGCGTTCATCAACGTGGGGCTATTCGGCAAGAAGATACCCTTCGTCATAACATCGTAAAAAATCTCTGCTAATTCTGAAACGTGCTTATCCCCCTTATCCTTCTCAGCTGAAGCGATAACCGAAGCAACACGACGGAACATATCTGCTGGCGTCTCGATAATCTTTCCATCAGGCCCCTTAGCAAGATAACGATGACGAAGAATACTCAAGGCATTTTCGCTAAGCTGCAATGATTCATCCTTCATAAGAAAACCCCTAACCAATCTATCTATTCAACAACTCTAATATATGACACTTCCTTTGCCAAGACATCATCAAATACAACCAACTCTTTTTGACATGAAGGTAGAAGAAAAAATTATCCTCCGCTTATCAGCGTTGCACCATCGTTCAAAAATGTTATTAAAGGTATTGTCATATACACTAAAGTTTGTTAGCAAATTATGTCGAGGTGTTAATCCATGAAAAAATTTATACGAAAATTTTTATCTAATGCTTGGAAAAATTAATCAAGTGTGTGTACAAGAATATATGTATTATGTGGGTAATGGTTGATGGTTTTTCTAACGCCTAATCAGAGAGGAGGTGATGAAGATGGCGAAGAAGACCACGAAGAAGGCAGCAAAGAAGACCACGAAGAAAAAAGCAACTAAGAAGAAGGCGACGAAGAAAAAGACTACGAAGAAGAAAAAATGATGCCACGTCCAAGTAAAGCAGCCCAAACGAAACAGGTAGGTTGATCCGCTGAATTAATCTCGGCGAATCAACCTGGTAGCAGCAGGTGCCAAGCCACGGCGGTACCTGCTGCTTTTTATCGATGCAACCCCCGAACAAATATCAAGCATTTCTCGATAGTCAAACTTGTCCAGCACGAATGGAAAACTATAATACAATAAGCGTGCAAACCATCGCTATTACCAATCAGAAAGGCGGAGTCGGCAAGACAACCACGGTTGCTAACCTTGGAGCAGCCCTGGCTGAACGAGGGAAAAACATCTGTCTTATCGACCTCGACCCACAAGCACATCTTACGATGCATTTTGGAATTGACCCCGCGTCAGTCCAAATCAGTATTTATGATGTCCTAACTGCAGAAGCATATCTACATGAAGCTGCCATCGCTATTAGTCCAAAGTTGACAATAATCCCAGCAGTGATCGACCTTGCCGGTGCAGAGGTAGAATTAGCAAACGAGGTGGGAAGAGAACAAATCCTTCGCAATCACTTACGAACCGAACCCTTGCCGTATGATCTAATCATGATTGATTGTCCTCCGAGCCTGGGACTGCTCACTCTCAATGCCCTCTCAGCAGTTGATGAAGTAATTATTCCTATCCAGGCGCACTTTCTTGCGCTTCAAGGTCTGGGGCGCCTTTTGGAAACCGTCTCATTAATTCAGCAACGGATAAATCCTCGTCTGCAAGTTAGCGGTGTGATCTTCTGTATGTTCGATAGTGCCACACGACTCGCTGATGAAGTCCTCAAGGACGTCAGTGATTTCTTTCAGTCCGCTCGATATCAGAATAAGCCATGGTCATCAGCCCACATCTTTCAAACTCGTATCCG
>JAGHBS010000102.1 GCA_021160865.1 Planctomycetota bacterium
CGTCGATACCAACAGCGGTTACCTTTCGCAACAACTGTCCCAAAAGGGAATAACAACCCTTCGACACATAACCGTGGGTGATGACGTAGAGCAAATCGTCACGGCTATATCCCATGCTATTGATGATGCCGAACTGGTTATCACCACCGGTGGGTTAGGCCCGACGCGTGATGACCTGACCCGCCAGGCTCTTGCAAAGGTAATGGGAGTTGACCTCGTTGAAGATGCTCGAAGCGCAGAGCGGATAAAAGAGTTTTTTATCAAGCGGGCACGGCAGATGAGCCCGTCCAATCTCACCCAGGCCCTCAAACCAGCAGGTACTCAAACCCTGGATAACGACATCGGCACCGCTCCGGGCATCGCTGCCCGATACAAAGAGAGTGATATATACCTCCTTCCAGGCCCGCCTAATGAGATGAAAGATGTATTTGAAAAACGTGTCTTTCCGCAATTGCCCTCTTGCGGTGCCATCATTCAAAAAACCCTTCATACCTTCGGTATCGGCGAGTCCATCATCGGCGAAAAAATAGCTGACCTGATGACAAACACCGAAAACCTCAAAGTGGGTACTGCTGCCAAGGGCGGACAGGTTTCGATACGCATCACCGCAAAGGCAGATAATCTTGACGAAGCCAAGGAAATCGCTGAAAAATTGGCTAAACAAATCCACACCCGCCTTGGAAATATCATCTTCGGGCAAGATGAGCAAACATTGCAGGGAATAATCGGCGATATGCTAAAAAAATCAGGCAAAACACTTGCAACAGCAGAATCATGCACAGGCGGAATGCTTGGAGAGATGATTACGTCGATACCCGGAGCAAGTGAATATTTCCTCGGCGGGGTTGTCTCCTATAGCAATGCTGCCAAAATAAACTTACTTACCGTCCCTGCTGATCTAATTAAGACCCACGGAGCCGTCAGCGAGCCCGTCGCTGAGGCAATGGCAAGGGGGGTGAAGGAAAAATTCAAGGCAGACTTCGGCATCGGTATCACAGGCATTGCTGGACCTACAGGGGGATCGGCTGAAAAGCCCGTCGGGTTGGTCTTCATAGGATTAGCCGACGATAAAGGCGTGGAAGTTCACAAACATATCTTCCCAGGCGAGCGTCAAGCCATCCGCCAACGTGCCTGCCTGTCGGCATTGAATTACCTACGGCTGAAATTATCTGCATAACTCGCCTTAGGAATTGTACTGGAAAATTTGTGTTTCGATGGAGATAAGAGATGGCAATGGAAATTTCACCTGGAAAAACGACTATCGGCTGGATTGGTACGGGCATCATGGGGGCACCGATGGCAGGACATCTGCTTCGAGCAGGGTATCAGCTTAGCGTTCATAATCGAACACGCTCGAAAGCAGAACCGTTGCTCCAGCAAGGTGCAACATGGGCAGATTCTCCTGCTGATTGCGCTGCCGATGCTGATGTCATCTTCACCATCGTGGGCTTCCCTGCAGATGTCGAGCAAGTTCACCTGGGCGATAAAGGCATCATCCACAGTATTCGTAAAGGTGCAATCGTTGTAGATATGACTACCAGCGAGCCGTCGCTTGCAAAGCGATTGGCTGATGAATATCGCCAAAAGGGTGTATCCTCGCTTGATGCACCCGTTTCAGGTGGCGACGTCGGGGCAAGAGAGGCACGGTTAGCCATTATGGTCGGCGGAGAGCAAGACGCATTCGAAACCGTCTTACCGCTTTTCGAACTGATGGGTAAAAACATCGCATACATGGGACCTGCCGGTGCCGGTCAACATACAAAGATGTGCAATCAAATCCTCATTGCAGGCACGATGATAGGGGTGTGCGAATCACTTATCTATGCTGCAAAGGCAGGTCTCGATCAATCGGCAGTAATTGACATCATCAGCAAGGGAGCTGCTGGCTGCTGGTCAATAAGCAATTTAGGTCCGCGGATAATCAAGCGCGACTTTGCACCAGGATTTATCGTCGAGCACTTCATAAAAGATATGAAAATCGCACTATCCGAAGCAAAGGCGATGAATCTAAAATTGCCAGGCTTGGAACTGGTCGAGAAACTTTACGAACGATTGGCACAGATAGGAAGCCAACACGATGGCACACACGCCCTTATCCGTGTGCTGGAGGAAATGGCAGGCGAATAATTTACCGATACCTATAAAATCAACCTGCAGGGTTTTCTATCCAATCTGCATAACAGCGGGCACAGAGATAGATGGTCATCTTACGATAGACCTGGTCCATCAACTCAGCTTGAGACATACCCCGAGCCTGCTCGATAATTTTTTCGATTTCAGCATTGATGTCGATATCTTCTAAATCTTCCTGCGAGATTTTTGGCGGGGTTGGGTCTGCAAATGCCTCTATCCTGACAACATAAAAGTTCCCTTCCCCCGGGGTCAACTCCGCCCCACAGCGATGACAAAACAGGTGCGACTCCATCAGATAATCTTTTTCACCTCGCCTTACCAATTCTGCCTCATATCTGCGAGAGGCATTATTCCCGTACGTGTCCGTTGCCTGTGACGATCCATTTGTACGTTGTGAGGTCTTCAGCGCCCATCGGGCCTCGGGCGTGGAGTTTATCGGTGCTGATGCCAACCTCTGCTCCTAAGCCATATTCACCACCATCGGAAAACCGCGTCGAGGCATTTACCATCACCGATGAACTATCAACCAGAGAAACGAACCTATCAGCAGCTGATATGTTCTCGGTGATAATCGCATCGGTATGATGTGAGCCATAAGTGTTAATATGCTCAATGGCTTCATCGAGGGAATTGACAACCTTCACCGCCAAAATCAACGCCAGATATTCGGCGAACCAGTCTTGCTGGCTGGCGGGCTTCATTTCAGGGACGATTTTGCAGGATTTTTCACAGCCTCGCAGCTCCACGCTTGCATCAATGAGTCTTTTGGCGATAACAGGTAAGAATTCCTCTGCAATAGCAG
>JAGHBS010000119.1 GCA_021160865.1 Planctomycetota bacterium
GAGCAGTTATTACCTTGATAAGTATCTTTTCGAGACCGATCCAGAGATATTGGAGGAATTAGCCCGGCGGATGGCGGACTTTGCCGATGACGTTGATGTAATCGCTGGGGCTGAACTGGGAGCAGTGGCGTTGGCAACAGCGGTGAGCCTGATTACGAAAAAACCATTCTGCATCGTTCGCAAAGAGCGCAAGGATTACGCAACGGGTAAATTAATCGAAGGGACCGATGTATCGGGCAAAAAGGTCTTGCTGGTAGAAGATGTTGGTACGACCGCCGGTGCTGCCTTATCTGCTGCCAGGGTGCTTACTGACGCTGGTGCCGATATTAGGCGGATCGTCTTTGCAATTGACCGTATGGAAGGCGCCCGCGAAAATGTCGAGTCAGTAGGGTTTGAATTCCACGCCATCCTCACAATCGAAGACCTTGGTCTGGGCGCGCAGGGTAAACTCCAAGGTTGACTGAATAACCCGGTGGGGCTTGGTGTATCTAACGAATCATGAAAACTGGGGCGTATCACACCACCGTACGATTTTCCTGCTCGTGCTGGGCGTGCTCTGCCTGAGTGCGATTTTCATCCTGGCGACGGTGATTAATCTTTAACTTGGCAGCATAAAGTCGGTAAACATCGTCAGGGGTCATTCCGAGCAATTGACAAATCGATAGCCAGAAGAAAAGCATATCAATCGCTTCGACGCGGGCGTTTTGAAGGTCCAGCAGCTCGTATTGTCTTCCCATCTTGGCTTCACGATACCA
This sequence comes from Planctomycetota bacterium, assembly GCA_021160865.1. Classification (GTDB taxonomy): domain Bacteria; phylum Planctomycetota; class Phycisphaerae; order SM23-33; family SM23-33; genus JAGHBS01. The sequence continues at coordinate 756 of JAGHBS010000119.1, forward strand.
ATGTTTCCACGCAAGGCACTGCTGCAATTCATGACATTCATCTGCAAGGGCATCGATGTAATTTTTCAGCGCTCGTCCCACCTGTAATTTGAGTTCGTCAACCCGCTTGGAATCGCCGCTGTTGATTGCCTCGATAAGTGCCTTACCGAGTCCTTCGGTATCAAAGCCGGTCTTGCGATTTAGATTAGCCTGAAGCGGCCAGAGGTCCTCGAATGACGAGATGACAACCTTTTCTGCAGGGGTATTCATTTTCTCCTCTCCTCGATCCTTTGGATGTAATGGTATCCAATCTGCATCGATGTACAAGCCAGATTAATTTTTTTTCAATAAGCATGTGTAAATGGATTGTCCTGCATCCTCGTGGGCAATTGCTTTCTCACAGTACGAGTTGATTGTACAATTGCCTTCCATATGTGCGGATTTGCAGGTGAATTTGTCTTCGGCTCTTCTGGCAGGGCTGTTTTGAGCGTGGCTGAGGCGATGGCGACTCGACTTATTCATCGCGGACCTGATGAAGAGGGAAGTTATATCAGCAAGGATGGCAGATATGCTGTCGGATTTCGTCGGCTTGCGATTATCGACCCGCAACTTTCGCATCAACCCATGACCAGCCCCGAGGGCGATGTCGTCGTTGCCTTCAACGGCGAGATATACAATTACCGCGAATTGGGGAGGGAACTATCAGCCGATGGCTATCAATTCCGCACTCAGGGCGATACCGAGGTGCTCCTGGCACTGTGGCAACGGTTCGGGCAGGATATGCTCAAAAAGATCAACGGTATGTTTGCCTTCGTGATATATGATGAGCCGAATAAGCGATTGTTCCTTGCCCGCGATCGGCTCGGTCAAAAACCGCTATGGTATTCAATCACTTCCGATAGAATAATCTTTGCCTCCGAAGCAAAGGCGCTTTTTGCCCATCCGCTCATCGAGAAGGTAAAACAAATAGAGCCCGAATCGGTTGGATTTTACCTGACCATCGGCTATGTCCCTGCCCCTAAGAGTATCTGGAAAGGGGTACTAAAACTCCTGCCCGGGCATTATTTGACGGTATCAATCGGTAAAACCAGCCCGGAAACTGTGCGATATTGGACAGTACCCGCCGAAGGTGGCAAATCAGCCGACGACAAAACCCGCGACGAAATCATCCAGACCGTCCGCTCTTTACTTCTTTCTGCAGTGGAGAAGCGCATGCTCGCCGATGTATCCTTGGGGGTGCTGCTTTCAGGCGGGATTGATTCTTCCATCATCGCGGCATTGATGTGCAAGTCAGCAGGTTCGGCAGGTGGCGTAAAGACGTTTACTGCAGGGTTTGCAGAAGGCGATTTTGACGATCGTCCGATAGCAGCCCGTGTTGCTGAGTTTCTCAAGACCGATCATACCGAACTTCTAATTACCCCAGGCGATTTCGACTTACCCAGTTTAATCGACAAGTTAGTCTATCAATATGATGAGCCCTTTGCAGATTGTTCTGCCTTGCCGACGTACCTGATTTGCAATGCTGCTCGTCAGCACGTTACCGTTGCACTCGACGGCGATGGTGGCGATGAGGTCTTCTGCGGATATGATCGTTATCGTGCGATGAGACTCATCGAGAATCTCTGCCCCCTTGGCTGGGTCGGAGTGAAAATTGCTGCAGGAGCTGCCAGGTGCATCGCTCCTGATGATGAGCGTTCAAAATTGACCCGACTGATTCGCTTCTCCGCCGGTCTCGATAATCCGCCATCAAAGGCTTACTTCGTCTATCGCAGATTATTTTCGCCCGAGCAATTGGACTTCATCATGGAGCGAGACTTTGCTCAATCAGCCCGAATTAATCAGCCCGAACAGTGGTTCTGCGACCTTTACGAGCAGGCTGATTTCGATGACGAGCCCGCCTATGCCCAAAGGCACGATTTGATGACCTATCTGCCTGACGATTTGATGGTAAAGGCTGATATTGCCTCGATGGCAAACTCGCTGGAACTCCGCTCGCCGATGCTTGATTATGAACTTGTCGAATTTGTCCTGACGCTGCCCGTGGAGTATCGTCTCCGGGGCACGCTATTGCTGCATAGCAAGGCTATCCTGCGAGATGCCTTTGAAGATATGCTTCCTAAGGGGCATTTCAATCGTCCCAAGAGGGGCTTTGCTGCCCCGATCCATCGCTGGCTTCGGAGTGAACTTGCAGAGATGCTGCGCGAAACCCTCCTTGAAGGTCCGCTTGTAAAGTCGGGTTGGTTCGCCCGCCTGCCGATTGGACGATTAATCGACGAGCAGCTTACCGGCAAGGCTGATCACCGCCATCGCCTCTGGGCATTACTCTGGCTTGGCAGGTGGATGATGAAAGAGGGTATTGCATGAAACGAGGGGCTCACAAGGAGCAGCGATAGGGTTTAGTGTTTAACAGGTCGAAGGCAATTTTCCTTGAAGCCTGTTTTGCGGAGAATATACTCAATACTTGTAAAATAACGGAAATAAAACTCGCATTTATTTCGGAGGTGAGAAATGAACGTTGATGTGAAGAAACTTCAAGCGATGCTCGATGCCTCACTGGAAAGCGTTGCATATCGGCAGGATAGGTATCCCACTGGTGGAATTGTCGAATCGGACGTGAGGTTTGATAATGGCTTTGTCTATGGCAAAGGAAAGACCTGCTATCCTCGCAATGTCCTTGCCGAGCCGCTTGTCTTTTTCGGTATGGCAGATAGATTGAGAAGATCAATCGAATTCTGGCGGCTTTGTCAGGATACCGACGGCAGCTGGGGGGGATCATACTTTATTGATAAACCTGAACCTTGTCGAGGTAGAGGGAAACTCCAGACAGACACCACTGGCTATGTCTTGCATCATTGTTTCGTGTACTACAATCACAGTAAGGACAAAAATTGGCTCAATGAGCATTGGGAAATGATTGAAAAAGGGGCTGATTATCTTACATCGCTTGTAAATGATGAATTCGGAATGATCCCGGGCAATGAGGAGGCGATTATCCGCGAACAGTATGGCGAAGTTAATTGGCCTGAAGGTTATCATGCTCATATTAACTCTGCTTGTGAAAGGGGGTTGCGAGTAGCAGCAAAAATGGCTCAAGATATTGACAAGCAAGCCCAAGCCCGAAAATATCTCACCGCTGCTGATACGATAAAGTACAATATCTTTCAACGATTATGGGATGATAATGACAAGCGAATGCTTTTTGGAATAAACTTACGGGGGGAACCCTACCGGGCTGCTATGTGGTTCAGTTTGATGCCCTGGTACCTGAACTGTACCTGGGATGAAAAGGCACATAGTACATTTTATTATCTCTGGGATAAATTCTATGATAAAGACCCGCTAATTCGACATTCATATTGGTCGAATGATTTTACCGAGTTAGCCGAGGGGCGAGAATCCTACCATTCAAGATATTCCGGAGCAGGGCCCTATATAGGTGTCTCTGCTGCAATTGCCGAAATGTTATTGTGGGACGGTAATGAAAAATTGGCAGAAGACCAGATAAACTTGATCACCCAATATACAGATGAATCCAATTTGATATGTGAGCATATCAATACATTGCATCCGGGCAGTGAAGGATCGTTGAAAGTTTATCCTGAAAAGCCATATGCAGTTGATAGAGGCAATGGAATGCATATGAGTTTCTTCCTGCATCTGGCAATTGAACTTTGCAAAAGGGGAATAATCGAAAAGCCGGCAAATGCCTATTGACAATCGCAATAGATTTAATGCAAAGGAAGTATTCTTCTATGCGAATAGCTAACAGGAAACTTGTTGTACAATTAGCAAATATATTGTTGTATATGATTGCGATTTCAACAGTTTTCATTACAGGTTGCCCGATTACCCAGCCACAGGATACGCCCGTTCATGAAATTCATCTGAAAGTCCCTGAGACAGGTACAGGATATTACCTATATGTTCCAAGTGAATATGTTCCATCGCGAAAATGGCCTTTGGTGGTGACGCTTCATGGCACACATGGATTTGATAATGCGTTGGCTCAAGTCAAGGAATGGAAGGCATTAGCGGAGGAAAATGGATTTATCGTCCTTGCTCCGGAATTGATAAGCCCGCAGGGCATCTTACCTGTTATCCGATCCCTAAGATTACACGACCTAAAAAAGGATGAAAAACGTATCCTATCTGCCATTGAGAATGTAAAACAGCATTATAACATTGATGATAGGAATATTCTAATTACCGGATTTTCTGCAGGGGGATATCCACTTTATTACGTAGCAGTTAAACACCCACAGCTTTTCAACTGTCTGGTTGCTCGGGCGTGTAATTTTGATGCTAAAATTCTTGCCTCGCTCAGAATTACCGAAGAACTTCGCAAAATGCCTATGCTAATTTTCTACGGCAAGACGGGAATAAATCCAATTTCAAGTTTGCTCAATCCATTAGCAAGTCAATCATGGGAAGGATTTCGATATTTTCGTGAACATAAATGCTTCAATGCAAAAATAAAAGCCATTGCGGGTGGTCATCTTCGTAGACCTGAAATCGCTTATAGCTTCTGGCGAAGATACTGGCCAAAATCAAAATAACGGATTGAACAGCAGTTTATAACTTTGCTCTACGGTTTTTGGAGAAAGAGGATGAAGATATAGATTATTATCTCAAATAGTAATGAACACCAAATCCATGCATTAGGGTGGCATTGAGTAATGACGTCGCGTGAGAGAATTTTAAAGGCGATTAACCATCAAGAAACTGATCGGATACCTCGGGATTTGGGAGGCACGGAATCCTCGGGAATGACGGCTTATGCACTTCATAATCTTCAAGATTATTTGAAAATTCATTCGTATCCTAAAATATTTGAGCCCTACCAGTTTGTCGGATACATTGAAAGTGAAATAAGAGAACGATTCAAGATTGATACAGTTAATCTAACTTTGGGACCAAAGAGATGGGTTGAGAGGGAAACACCGTGGGGTTTTAAGGTATTGCTTCCTGAAAAATGGAATGAAGAGACTGCCCCAGATGGAGCAACTGTAGTACGGGGTTCAGATGGTACAATAATAGCCCGTCGGCCGCCCGATAGTTTTTATTTTGATCCTGTAAATCCACCTTTGCAGAATATTACGGACGTTTCGGAGATTGAAAATTATAAAGATGTGATTTACTCATTTGATTTACCTTCCTTTGTAGATGAGACTGATGATGATATTCGAAACAGGGCTCAATCTTTGCATGAAGATAGGAGTTGTGTTGTCCTAAATCTTTGTTGTCATATCTTGGCAGCAGGGCAATTATTGCGAGGATATGAAAACTTTATGGTAGATTTATTAGCAGATGAAAAGATGGTGAGGAAATTGCTGGACTTATTGATAGAAGGATATCTACGACGAGTAGATTGGCTTGGACCTTTACTTAAAGACAAGGTTGATATTGTACTTCTAAACGATGATCTCGGAACTCAAAATGGACCAATGTTATCTCTGGATACATATCGTAAAATGATTAAACCTTACCAGAAGGAATTGTTTGGATATATCAAGAAGGTATTTGAAAAATCGATATTGTTCCACTCTTGTGGAGCAGTGCGGGAGTTTATCCCAGATTTAATTGAAATTGGTGTCGATGCCCTTAATCCAGTACAACTAAGTGCTAATGGTATGCAATTAGAGGGTCTTAAACGTGACTTTGGAAAAGATATCACCTTTTGGGGTGGGGGTGTGGATACACAGTCAGTGCTTAATAGAGAAACTCCCGATAAAGTTAAGGATTCTGTAAAAAGGAATGTTGATATTCTGGCAGCTGGAGGAGGATTTGTCTTTTGCCAGGTGCATAACATTCAGCCCGATGTGCCGCCGGAAAATGTCATTGCAATGTATGAAGCACTTGATGAAATAGGTTGTTGATAAATAAGAATAATGGCTCTGCATTGCGTGGAGTATATTATTTTCCTATACAGAATCGCGAGAAGATCTCGGACAGGATATCTTCGGTAGTGATTTGTCCGGTAATTTCGCCCAGATTTGCCAAAGCGGCTCGCAATTCCACCGCCAATAGTTCAGCAGAATCGGTAATTTCCTTGATAGATTTGAGCATCTTAATCGCGCGGTCGACTGATTCAGCAGCTGCAGCAAGAGAGCGTCTTTGATGTTCATGAAGCAATAATGCACTGCTTTGAGGGGCAGCCAATTGTACGAGACGTTCTGCGAGAGTTTTCCGCAGTTCATCAAATCCCCGGTGTGTCTTTGCACTTACGGGAAGAACATCGCAGCCGAATTGGGAGGACAGCTTTGCTACGATGTCCCCGATAAGATTTTCATTTATTAGCAAGTCTACCTTGTTGGCGATAATCAATGTATCAGCGCGGCTGTTCAAGGCGATAATTTCTTTGAATAATTGTTCATCGGCATCGTGATTGGAGTGAGTAGCATCTACGACAAAAAGGATCATCACAGATGTTCGAACAGCCTGGCGGGCAGCCTGGTGAGCGGCTATCATTAGCGGATCATCCAGCATGCTGGCTGATTCTAATCCGGCTACATCGTGGACCATGACGGTAATTTCGCCAGGCGGGATGTTGGGAACGTTTTCAATCTTTATCGTCGTCGGTGCAGATAGTACATCACGAGTGGTACCTGCGATGGCAGAGACGATAGCCCTATCCATACCGGTGAGCGCATTTAGGAGCGAACTTTTCCCCACATTTGCCCTTCCGGCAATTACGAGAGGTATTTCCTTACTTGCTACTGACCATTGCCCCGACTGAGAGAGGATTTTTTCGATATCATTTTTACATCTCTCGATTATCGAAACCAGTTCATCGACGCTTGCAAGTTCAATATCTTCATCAGCAAAGTCAATACTTGCTTCGATGATAGCCAATGCCTCGGTAAGTGCTTCGACGATAGGGTTGCAGAGTTTGGTAAGAGTGCCCTCAAGCATACTAATGGCAGAGCGCAATTGGGCATCGCTGGAGGCATCGATTACATCAGCGACGGCTTGGGCGCAGGAAAGGTCAATCCTGTTTAAAAGAAATGCCCTTGCGGTGAATTCCCCCGGCTGGGCCTGTCGGGCACCGGCCGAGATTAATGTCGAACAGATTATTGAAGCGACTACCTCGCCTGGAACGTGAAGCTCAACTACATCTTGACGGGTATAACTACGAGGCGCACGGAATAAATATGCCCGTGCCGGTACGCTAATCGGGTAAGGTTCTTTTATCGTGACCACCCCGGGAAAGGTTCGAAAGCCGCCCTTGTCTTTTAAAAGTTCGGAGAAAATCCTCTCTGCCAGCCCAAAAGCGTCTGGGCCTGATAGACGGACGATAGACCTGGCAGCAGGACCTGTGGCACTGCTGATTGCAACGATAGTGTCATCCATTGAGAACATATTAGTGAAGATTTTGAGCAATTCGGCTCGATTAGTCCAGCCCGCCGCGGAGTGGCCTGGTGCGTTTCTTTTTGGGTTTGGCAGGTTGGTCTTGCTCGGTTAGTAGTTGTTCATCTTCCTGCACGACGCCTCTTAGC
>JAGHBS010000211.1 GCA_021160865.1 Planctomycetota bacterium
ACGCACGACACCGAGAGTATCTCTTACTGCTCCGGTGAATGAACCACGAACGTGGCCAAAAAATTGACTTTCAAAAAGGGCTTCGGTAATTCCAGCACAATTGATAGGGATAAATGGTCCATCTCTTCGTGCCGAACGTGAATGGATATACCTTGCGAGTAGTTCCTTGCCGGTGCCACTTTCACCCTCGATTAAAGTTATGCAATCGTTAGTGGCAATGGCATCAGCAGCAGCAATAGCACTCTTAAAAAGAGCACTTACGCCGATAAGCCTCCGCTCTTGCAAGACATGCACTTTGGTGCTCAAGCGAGAGGTAGCATACCTCTCCCCTTTTCGTCCCATGGTCAGTATCCACCAAATAGTTTAAAACATGCCTCTACAACGTGAACTTTGACCTCGAAGGCTCCTCCCTTTTCCAAGCCGTATTTGTTTATAATATACCAGAAAATCACGATTTCGACAAGGGAAAAATCAGATTGTTTTACTCCATAGGATTTGAGAAAGCCCCGGTTGGTTTAGTGAAAATTCTTTTATTACCTTGTCCTTCCTATGGCATAATTGGTTGGGGGCTGAGGCAAATTGGTAGAGGTTTATTCGGAACGAAGCGTGCTGGGTGATAAATCGTTGTTATCATCGCTTCCATCGGGTAGGAAACAATATTTTTACTGTATCATTGCAAAAGGAGATGCCCGATTTTCTGCCGATACTATGAGGAATTTGTCAATCGTTGTCGCAAAGCAGCATCGATGAAGGGTTGAATGTCGCCATCCAGCACTGCTGTCGCATTGGTGATTTTCAAGTCGGTTCGTTCGTCTCTGACGAGTTGGTACGGATATAGGATGTATGATCGGATCTGGTATCCGAAGGCGATTTCCCCCTTTTTGCCATACATTTTTGCAAGTTCTGCGTCTCTTTGCGCTTGTTGGTATTGGTAAAGTTTGGCTACAAGCATTTTTCTTGCCAGCGCACGGTTCTGATGCTGGGAGCGCTCATTCTGGCATTGCACAGTGATACCAGTAGGTAAATGTGTCAAGCGGACGGCTGATGATGTCTTATTGACGTGCTGCCCGCCGGCACCGCTTGAGCGGTAGGTGTCTTCGCGAACGTCCTTATCCCAATCAATTTCCACCTCGATTTCATCGAGTTCGGGCAGCACATCGACCGAGGCAAAGGATGTGTGCCGTCGTTTAGCAGCATCGAATGGGCTTATTCTCACAAGCCGGTGGACGCCTCGCTCACAGGATAGGTATCCGTATGCATACGGCCCGATGACGTGAAGCGTGACCGAGCGGATGCCTGCTTCTTCACCGTCAACACGATCGACTTGTTCGTATTGATACCCCCGCTGCTCGAAGTAGCGTAGATACATTCGCAGAAGCATCTCTGCCCAATCGCAGCTTTCGGTACCACCGGCACCGGCGTGGATGGAGAAGTAGCAATTCCCCGCATCATGCGGGCCTGACAGCATTGTTTGCAGTTCAAGACGTTCCAGTTCCTTCTGGATTTTCTCAGCTTGCTTGACCGTTTCATGAAGCGTTTCTTGATCATCGGCTTCCCGTGCCAGTTCATAAAGAGTTTGCAAGTCTTCTACTTGCTGGAGTAATTCCATCACGGGCGAAACGAGCGATTTGAGCGTTTTTAACCGGTTGACCGTCTTCTGGGCTGATTCTTTCTCTGCCCAGAAATTCTTTGCAGACATTTGACGTTCGATCTTCGAAATTTCCTCTTGAAGCGCAGGGAGGTCAAAGGGAGTCCCGGATTGCTATAATCCGGTCGCTCAAAGAGGTTATCACTTCGGGTAAGTTTTCCGTTTCTATTTCATTTGCCATCTCGACGCTTAGTATATCAAAATCCTTTTTCGCGAGCAATACTTTCAACATTTCAGTAGCAGTGTTATAACTATGAATACTCGAAGTGAGATGAGAAAGAGAAAAGATTATGATTGAAAATTTTGCAGACAGATTGCTTGGGGCAATTGAGCGAGCAGGCTCGCCTGTCTGCGTGGGAATTGATCCGGTATACGAGCGCCTTCCGAGTGATTTCGATAATGTCCCTGATCCGGTTCGCGCGATAGAACATTTTAGTAGGGTCGTATTGGAAATCGTCGCGGGTATCGTACCGGCAGTGAAGGTACAAATAGCGTACTTTGAACGATATGGTTCAAAGGGGGTGGCGGCGTACGAGCGCATCGTGGCTGATGCGTTATCAGCAGGCCTGATTGTAATTGGGGATGTCAAGCGCGGCGACATCGGTTCTACCGTTCGTGCATATGCAGCAGGGCATCTCGAACGCGAAAACTCGCCCGATGCAATTACCGTCAATGGATATTTTGGAGCCGACGGTCTTGCGCCCTTTATCGAATCAGCCAGGCGTCTGGGAAAAGGAATTTTCATCATCGTGCGAACTTCAAATCCATCAGCAGCGGAAGTTCAGGATTTCACCGACAGGCAGGGAAAGAAGTTTTACGAGCATCTTGCTGAGCAGGTTGCCAGCATCAGCAACGGTGAAGGACTCATCGGTGAAAAGGGGTATAGTTGCATCGGTGCAGTAGTCGGAGCAACATATCCAGCTGAGGTACAACAATTACGGAAAGTCATGCCAAGGCAGATTTTCCTCTTACCGGGCTACGGCGCTCAAGGTGCATCCGCAAGGGATTGTCTCGGTGGGTTTAGGTCTGATAAGACTGGTGCAATCGTATCAGCCAGTCGATCCGTCATCTATGCGTACCAGCAGGAGAGATTTGCAACTACTCACTGGAAGGATGCCATCGCTCAGGCTGCCCGCGACTTAGCCGCTGATATACGTCAAACATTGGATTCGGAAATGTAGGTCCACTTTCACTGATAGGGAAGTCGAGATAATACGAATCCATTCATGAAAAAAGCAATGTTGTTGATTAAAATCTTGTACGAATGTCTTCACCGGAGGTTTACATTGCGTAAAATAATAGTATGGGAGTTTATGAGGTTATAGTTTCATCGCGATTTTCTGCGAGGCACGGGGTAGCGTTGCCCGGTGGGGTGATGGAAGAGCCCCATGAACATGTCTGGGTGATAACGGCTTCATTCCGCGCTGACGAACTTGATGAAAATGGATTTGTTATCGATTTTACTAAGGTGCAGAAGGCGTTGAATGAAATTGTTGCTGAATTGGAGGGAAACGACCTGAACAAGTTGCTCGCTAATCAAAATGGAAGCGCAACGGCTGAATGTCTTGCTGAATACCTTGCAGGCAAACTTTCTCAACGGGTAGGCAGAGATGTCTACTATGTACGTGTTAGCGAGGCACCGGGATGTTCAGCCGCATTTTATCCTACCGGCGAGGGTACTTGACTAAACCATCATTGAGGGCGTAGGATATAATCATACTCGAATATCGCGTAAGAAAGAGCATCTGGAGAGTTGTAGGTGAAGTATAAATGTGAAAAATGTGGTAGGGACGCTACCGTTCACCTCACTGAGATTATTAACGGGCAAAAGATTGAGCGGCATCTTTGTCAAGAATGTGCTGCTGAAGAGGGGATTACTATCAAGGCGCAAATACCGCTTTCAAAGGTAATCGAGGAGTTCCTCTCGCAATCAACGCAGGAGAAGGAATTAGTCAATTTACGCTGCGATGTGTGTGGAATGACGTTTTTAGAGTTCCGTCAGCGTGGTTTGCTTGGTTGTCCGCATGATTATGAGGTATTTGAAGAGGTACTGGTTGATCTCCTTGAGCGGTCTCACGAGGGTAAGTCGTATCACGTTGGTAAGGTACCGGCAAACGCCGGCGAAACCCAGCGGCGACAGAATGAAATTCTCCGTTTGCGAGGCCAGCTCCAAGAGGCAATTGCTCGGGAAGATTACGAAGCCGCTGCTCATCTGAGAGACCGTATTGACGAATTATCCAAGCAGCTATCAAGATATCCTGCTCAGGGTGAGGAGGAGAGGTGAATCTTTTAGAGTTATCCAGACGTCCTGCACCGTGGCGACGGGTACGAGGTCCTTTTAGCGATGTGGTGGTCTCATCGCGGGTACGACTGGCGAGAAACTTAGCAGGGATGCCCTTTCTGACCAAATGTACCGAAAGACAGATGCAGGACATCGTCGAGTTGCTCCGTGCCACACTCTTGACTGAAATCTTGTCGGAGGATGCCTTTTATGTGGACATTTCGTCAGCAGATCCGCTCGATAAGGATCTGCTCGTTGAACGACACCTCATTTCTCGCCAGCATGCTGATGGCAAGGGTCCTCGGGGCGTGGTTATAACGACTGACGAAAGCGTTGCAGTAATGGTCAATGAGGAAGATCATCTTCGTATTCAGGTTCTCGCCGGCCGATTTGAAATGAGGCAATGCTATGAACGAATCTGCCAACTTGATGAGCAACTTGAGCAGAGATTGACCTTTGCTTTTTCGAGTAGATTTGGCTATCTCACCGCTTGTCCGACGAACGTCGGCACGGGGCTTCGCGTCAGCGTGATGCTGCACTTACCGGCATTGAAGATGTCGGGCGAGATTGAAAAGGCACTGCGGGCAGCCCGCGATATGCATATGGCAGTGCGAGGTCTATACGGTGAAGGTACCGAAGCAGTCGGCGATATGTTCCAGGTTTCCAATCAAACCACGCTCGGGAAAAGCGAAGAGGATATTATCCGGGAGTTTGGCGAGGAAATTGTACCCAAGATTATCGAGTACGAACGACACGCTCGCAATGTGCTAATGTCAAAGAAACGTTTGGCGTTAGAAGACCGTATCTTCCGGGCATTGGCAGTGCTGCGTTCTGCAAGATTGATTTCGTCGGAAGAGACGATGTATCTACTTAGCCACCTTCGGCTTGGGGTGTGCTTGAAGATAATTGAGGATATTTCGCTTGATACGATTGATGAGCTGGCGCTGCTTTCCCAGCCAGCCCATCTTCAAAGGTATTTCGGCAGGGATATGGCTCCTTCGGAAAGGGGTATGGCAAGGGCTGAATTAATCCGCAAGAAACTGGCAGGATAGTGAGCGGTAAGGAGAAAGTAAAACTTGGCACGGTTGCCGCTATTGGCTTCGATGAGTTCGACCCGCCCGAATGGTTAGGTTTACTTCGTCAATTAGGCTGCCAAGTCGTCCAGGTGTATCGGAATCAAGAAAGAGACGTTTCCTTGAAGGAAATGCAGGACGCTGTCGCTGCCGGTGGAATGCCCTGCGATAGTTTGCATGGCTTGTTTGGCGACCAGTACGATCCATCCTGTCCTGATGAGCAAGTCCGACGCTCTGCTGTCGAAACCTTCAAGCGAGAGGCAGATATCTGCTTATCCCTCGGCGGGGACCTGGTAGTTGTGCATTGCTCGACGATTCGCCCGGAGGGAATTACCCCTCAGGAGCACGAAATCCGCATAAATCAACTCAAGAAATCTATCGAAGAGTTAGGTGAGTTCGGTAAATCCATCGGTGTTCAATATGCCTTTGAAAACTTACCTGCTTATCATGCAATCGGCTCGGATGTGGCTGAATTGGCAAGGGTTCTTCGGGAAGTAGCCGCTCCGAATACAGGGATGTGCTTCGACACCGGCCACGCCAATATGACCGGCGACCCTGTCCAATCGCTTCACTCAGCCAGCGATACGGTCATCTACGTGCATCTTTCCGACAATTCCACCCATGCTGATGAGCATGAGATGATAACCCTCGGCACGATTGACGCTGATACCCTCGCCCGCACCTTTAGTAAGATCGGATATGAAGGGACGCTTATGCTTGAGACGTTTTATCCTGCCGATCGGCTACGTCAACTTTTAGATAGCGATATCAGCCAGCGACTTTCTCACCTGCTTAGCCTTGCTAACGGGCAACAAGATTGAAAATCATACCGGCGGATAACCCAGCGATAATTATTCATTCATTACTTGGCTGATTTCCACCAGCAAGGGGATGGGCTTTTTCGTATGTGTCCTTTAGACGAGCGGTCGTCAAGTGAGTGTATATCTGCGTCGTCGAGATGTTCTTATGTCCGAGCAGTTCCTGTACGCTTCTCAGGTCGGCTCCACGGTTGAGCATGTGCGTTGCGAAACTGTGCCTGAGCGTGTGAGGCGAGATGTTGCTTGGCAAGCCTGCCAATCGCAGGTAAAGTTCAAGTCGGCGACGCACAAGCCGTTCGCTTATCCTGCCACCGTTTTTGTTCAGGAAAAGCGCCCGCTGATTAGCCTTATTGCTATCAATCTGCCTGCTACGGTAGTGCAGGTAATTTTCAATTGCCTTGACCGCCATCGACCCTAAAGGGGCGAGTCGCTCCTTCCTGCCCTTGCCTCGGATGCGGAGTATCCCGCCAGTCAAATCGACATCGTCATCGTCAAGCCCGACCAGTTCGCTTATCCTCAAGCCGGATGAATAGATTGTCTCGAGGATGGCTTTATCACGAGCGATTATGAATCGTTGTTTATCGCTCGGCTGTCCTTGTTTGAGCAGATTTTCCGGTGCCTCGAGCAGCGACTCGACCTGTGCCTCATCCAGGCATGTCGGCAGGCGGTTTTCCTTTTTAGGCCCGCGAATGACCGCTGCTGGCGATGCCTTGATAGCCCCCGTCCGAAGCAGGTACTTATAAAAACTGCGAAGCGATGCTAATTTCCGTGCAATCGTCGTTCGTGAAAATCCATGGTTCATAAGCCAGGCCAGAAATGCCCGCACCTCCATCGGGCTTGCATTGATTAACCGCTGAGATTGGACTTGCCGAGTCTCCCCTTTATCGTCTGCTTGTTTTATCTTGTTGGTAGATGATTTTGAATGCGATTTATCCTTCTGCCGCTCTTGCCGTGGTGGGGTGGGGCTCACTTGCCCTTTATCATCATCAGCAAGGAACATGCAGAACTGTTCTAAGTCTGCCCGGTATGAGCGGATGGTATGGGCAGAGAAATTCCGCTGGGCGGTAATATATTGAATAAACTCGCTGATGACATCCGTACCCACCATCCCCTATTTTATCGGACATCCCCCTCGCTTAGCTTTACGGAAGGGTACGTTCATTAACAGCCGATAAGCGGGCGACGACGTTTTGTTTTTCTTTCCCATGTAGAAGGATTCTTCTTCGATAATCGTATGGCGGCGAATTCTCTTGCACGTTTATTTTTCCACTTCAAATGTGAAGCTTTTGCCGCTGGCGGAGATTTTGACGGTGTCGCCTTGCTGGATTTCCCCTGCCAATATCTTCTTTGCAAGGGCATTTTCGATATTTTGTTGGATTACCCGCTTTAGCGGACGGGCACCGAAGGCAGGATCATAGCCAAGTTCGGCAAGTAAATCGCGGGCTTCATCGGTCAATTTTATCGAAATCTTCTGCTGGCTTAGCCTTTCGGCAAGGCGGTTCATCTGGATATCGACGATCGCAACGATATGTTCACGTGTGAGGCTATGGAAGACGATCTTTTCGTCAATGCGGTTGAGGAATTCGGGTCGGAAATGCTCTTTGAGTATCTCGTTGAGGCGGGCTTCAATTTCCCAGTCTTCTGCCTTTTTCTCGGTCAGTTCCATGATGAGTTGCGAGGCAATATTCGAGGTCATCACGATGATGGTATTTTTGAAATCGACGGTTCTGCCCTGCCCGTCGGTCAATCTGCCATCGTCAAGCACCTGCAGGAGGATGTTGAACACGTCGGGGTGTGCCTTTTCGATTTCGTCGAATAGGATAACGCTGTAGGGGCGTCGGCGGACGGCTTCGGTCAATCTGCCACCTTCTTCATATCCGACGTATCCTGGCGGGGCACCGATAAGCCTGGCAACGGCGTGCCGTTCCATGTACTCGCTCATATCGATGCGAATCATCGCATCTTCGGTATCGAAGAGCAACTCTGCCAATGCCTTGCAAAGTTCGGTCTTTCCGACGCCGGTCGGTCCGAGGAACAGGAACGAGCCGATGGGTCTTCGCGGGTCGGATAGATTGGCACGGCTTCTGCGGACGGCATCGGATACGGCACGGATTGCTTCATCCTGCCCGACGACGCGCTTTTTGAGGCGGTCTTCCATGTGAAGAAGCCTTTCCCGCTCAGATTCGAGCAGCTTGGAGACGGGGATGTGCGTCCACTTCGAGACGATTTCAGCAATTTCGTCGGGTGTTACTTCCTCACGAATGAGGGCTTTTCCAGAAGCGTGCAGATCGGCTAATTTCTTCTCCGCTTCTTCAGCCTTTTTGCGCAATTCGATGAGTTCACCGTATTGGATACGGGCTGCCTTTTCCAGATCACCTGCTCGCTGGGCTTGTTCCAGAGCGGTTTGGGCGTCCTGAATGGCTTGGCGAGCAGCTTTTGCTTCAGCAAGGATTTTTTTCTCCTGCTCCCATTGTGCGGTAAGTGCACGGTCTTTCTCAGTAAGTTCAGCCAGTTGTTTTTCGAGTTTTTCGAGTCGCTGCTTGCTGTCGGGGTCTTTTTCCTTCCGCAGGGCTTCACGCTCAATCTGGAGCTGAGTAATCC